>MIAO01000093.1:7490-19858 GCA_001829155.1 Spirochaetes bacterium GWB1_36_13
TAGTTTTGATGAGTTAACAGTAATTTTAATGTCGATTTTAATCGGGTTAGAAATCAAAAATTTTGACTACAAATAATAACAATGCTTCTTTACATTTATCTCACTTAAGATTAAATTTAATTTTTAAAATAATCCGAAATGGAGGAAAAATGGAATTTCAGTTTGCTGACCGGCTCTTAAAACTTCCCCCCTATGTATTTGGAAAACTCAACGCCCTGAAACTGGAACTCCGGCGGAAAGGGATCGATATTATTGATCTGGGTATGGGAAATCCTGATAAAGGAGCCCCTGACTCCGTTGTTTCAAAAACACTTGAAGTTTTGAAAGACCCGAAAACCCACCGCTATTCCCGGTCAAAAGGAATCTCTCAACTTTTAAAAGAAGTTGCTGTTTATTATAAAAAAAAATACAGGGTTGACCTTGACCCTGAAAAAGAAATTGTAGCCACTATCGGAAGCAAGGAAGGGCTTTCTCACTTAGCCCTGGCTTTATTAAATCCCGGGGATACGGTTTTAGTCCCTGCTCCCGCTTTCCCGATTCATATCTGGAGCGTTGTACTGGCAGGCGGCAATGTAATTACTATTCCGCTGGAAAAACTTTTGGGTCCAAACTTTATCGAAGAGCTTGCTAAAACCTACGACTCCCTCTGGCCGAAACCCAAGTTTATCCTTCTTAATTTTCCGCACAACCCGACTACAGCAGTGGCCGACAGAAACTTCTACGAAAAAATGACTGCTTTTGCTTTAGAAAACAATCTGATGATTATCCATGATTTTGCTTATGCGGATATCACTTTTGACGGGTATAAGGCGCCCAGCTTTTTAGAGATTCCGGATGCGAAAAAAATCGGGGTCGAGTTTATCACCATGAGCAAGTCTTTCAGCATGGCGGGATGGAGAATCGGATTCTGCCTTGGAAATGCGCAGATTGTTCAGGCGCTTGAAAAAATCAAAGGCTACTACGATTACGGTATTTTCACCCCTGTGCAGGTGGGCTCTATTATCGCATTGCGACATGAGTGGGAGGAAGCGCCCCAAAAATACGCGCAAATTTATGAAAACAGAAGAAATGTTTTAATTGAAGGGCTCAATAAAGCCGGATGGAACATTGACAAAAATAAAAACAAGGCGACCATGTTTGTCTGGGCTCCTATTCCCGAAGAGTATAAAAAAACGGGAAGCGTGAGATTTTCCAGATTCCTTTTAGAAGAAGCCGAAGTCTGTGTTTCTCCCGGAAATAGTTTCGGAGAAGAAGGAGAAGGGTTTTTGAGGATCTCTCTAGTGGAAAACGAGAAGAGAATTCAACAGGCGGTTAAGCAGATTAAAAAAGCCATGTCTTCCACCTCCCCTGAAGAAGTGATGGAAAAATACCCCGCCGGTTTTTAATCAAAATGAGAGGTTTAAAATGAAGGTTTATTTAAAAGCACTCCGATTTCCCTTTCTCTCAGCATCGCTGCTTACATTCTGGGCAATCTGGAAACTTTGTCTTCTGGAAACCAATTTTATTTTCGTTCTGGCTATGACCGGAATCGGGTTCTGCCATCTGGCGGCCAATTTATGGAATGATTATTTTGATTATCATGCTGATTTTTTCAACGATCAGCCCACCCCTTTTTCAGGGGGAAGCCGTGTGCTGCAAAACAAAGAAATTTCATTGAAAGCTTTCAAAAACTTTGCCCTCTTTTTTTCAATCGGGGGATTTTTGATCGGTCTTGTCCTCCTTTATTTCTCTCACTCAAAAATTTCACTGATTTTTTTTCTGGCGGGAGCTTTTCTTCTCTCCTACTTCTACACAGCGCCCCCTCTCAGGCTGGTTTATCGAGGTTTTGGTGAAGGGGTGATTTTTTTGATGTTCGGTCCCTTTATTTATTTCGGAATCCTTCTTTTAACCGGAAATTCCTTTTCTCTTGTCCCTTTTTCCGCTTCTTTGGCTTTGGGAATCCTGACAGCAAAAATTCTTTTTATCAACGAATTTTATGACCGTGATGCTGATACCAAGGCTGGAAAAAAAAATCTGACCGTCCGCCTTTCAGTGATAAATGCCCGGAAATTTCTTTTTTTTCTTTCAGCAGCCGCTTTTCTTGGTTTTTCCAGAGTTTTTCATTTTCATCTTTCCACTTTTCTTTTTCTTTTTTTTCTGATTGGAATAGACCTGTTTATCTACTTTTCAAAGGAAAAAAAACTCTTATGGGGAGCCAGCGCCCTCCTCGCCCAGTCCATCGCGGCAGTCTGGATGATTATAAGATAGAGAATAACAACTTAGATTAAATTAAAGATTTGATTGCCTGAATACTCATAAAAACTAAATCCATGTTTTTCAATTTCTTTATTTTCCATCCTAAATCCATTCTCTAATTTGATATTATTAATACGATTAAAAGCTTTAACGGCTTTTATTTCAGGAGGCTGATAAGGCTGTGTATTAAAAAAAAGACATCTTTTTTTAGAAAAATGTTTTATAAAATTTTCGATATTTTCAATTTCCATTAAATCTTTCAATGAATTTTTTAACTGGCGAATAGCTTTATTTCTTTTTCCCTCCTGTTTTCCAGATGTATTTTCATAAGGATTGATATATTTTTGCATTGTATCAGAAAGTTCATTTAACAAAAAATATTCATTTGAATCTGTATAAACAATCAAATCACATACTTCTCTATTTTTTCGAAAAGATTCAGGAAGTGTTTTTATAAAACATTCATAATTCATAACTTTTACAAGCAAAGTACGGTCATTTTTATATTTCGCAACTCCTTTACCTTCTTGCTCATAGATAATAATATCATCATCCTTTAGCTCAAATAATACAGAATTTGTCTCTCTATACAAAATATCAGGAGACTTTTTCAATTTTAATTGATAATGAGATACGAATTCATGCTCAAGTAAATTTTTCATTTATTTACCTAGAGCATTATATTGATCATAAATCATATTAATAGTTTCAGACAACGGGTTCGTATTGACGAGCCTTTCATTTTTAACCATGAGATTTTCCAATTCCCCTTCAACCACCTGATAAACTGCTAACTGGTCATAATTAAAACTTGCTCCATTTACTTTATTATGAGTATCAAAAGCTTTTATTAAAAGATTCAGATGATTAATAAAATAAGGGCTGTGTGTAGATACAAATAAATCAACTAGATTTACTTTCTCTGCAAAACAATTCGATAATAATTTATTCATCAACTCACACTGTGCATTAGGAAAAAGACTTAATTCAGGCTCTTCTATATGAATAAAAATTTTTTTACTTATATCTTCCAAGTTCTTAACGGGTCTAAATGATTCCAATTCATCAATATTGGATAAATAAGCTAATACTGAACGATTAAAAGCATCTTCAAATTTAAAATATTTTGAAAAATACTCTGAAATCAGTAAAATAGGAACTGAAGTCTGAGTACCAGAAGAACTGTTTTTAAAATCAATTTCAAAGCTTTCTGTTCCAGTCGAAAAAATAGAATAGTTTTTTAATGAACCTTTTTTTTTAACCTTGAATTTGACATCTAAAAAAGACATGTCCATATCTTTTATTGTTTCCGTAGCTAAGTCAAAATCTTTATATGTTTCGTGAAAATAATATCCAAGATAACTACCAGTAAAGGAAGCTCCTCGATCTGCCCATAAAGGAATAATATTTCTGGTCTCAGAAATAAAACTAATCTTATTAAAAGCTATATCTTTTACTTCAATATTTTTAAAGTTGGGTAAAATAGAAAGAGAAGATTTGTTTTTAGTCAGCCTGATTTCATAACGATTACCTGAATCAGTTTGATTTCTATAAACGATCTCTGTATCAGATTGAATATATTGATCAAATCCGCAATTTTTTACATAAGTATCCATTCGAAACCGGAAAGGTGATTTAGATATCTTACTTTTTTGTAAATAAGAACGGATATTATACATTTTATAAAGCCAGCGACACAGAGCAAGGAGTTTCATGAGTGTACTTTTTCCACTTCCTGATTCACCAATAAGTACCGTAAAAGGCTTAATTTTATCGATCTGAATATTTTTCAAAGGACCAAAATTTTTAATCTGAATCGATTCTGTCATAATTTTTATCCATTTCTTGTAATTGTTTTTTTCAAATTTAACACTATAAATCAATTTTTTTCAAAAAAAATATTTCTCATTTATGAGCAAATCATCTTTTTAAATGAAAAAAATTGAATCAAAACTCTTTCCAAATCCTCTTGATATAAAAATACCTGTTTCATTTTACAGCGAATTTGTTTAAATTTAATATTCAAAATTAAAATAAGAATGGATTCTATAAAGGGAGTTTTTTAAGGATGAGAACCAGCTGGCGATTATTAAACAAATACATCAAGATTCATAAAGATATAAAGGATTTTGCAGACTGTCTGACCCGTCAGGGACTGGAAGTGGAAGGAATCGAGAAAATCGGGGTCAGTGTCGATCAGGTAGTGGTCGGGAAAATCCTCAAGAAGGACAAACACCCCGATGCGGATAAACTCACCGTCTGCCAAGTGGATGTGGGGAATGAAACCCTTCAGATTGTCTGCGGAGCCAAAAATCATCAGGAAGGAAATAAAGTGGTTGTTTCTCTGGTGGGTTCAACACTTCCAAACGGTCTTAAAATCAAAAAAGCAAAACTCCGCGGTGTTGAGTCATCGGGGATGATCTGCTCAAAAACCGAACTCGGTCTTGAAAAAGAAAGCGACGGAGTCTGGATTTTATCAGAAGACGCCCAGATCGGAGCGCCTATTTCCCAATACCTTCCCGAAGAAGATACGATTTTTCATATAGCCATCACCGCCAACCGCTCCGACTGCCTCTCTACTCTCGGTATTGCCAGAGAAGCTGGGATTATTGAAGAAAAAAACATCACTTACCCTGAAATTAACCTCATAGAAGACAAAAGCCTTTCAAAACCTGATATTACGATTACCGACACTGAAAACTGCAAACGATACGCCAGCCGGATCATCAAAGGGGTGAAAGTGAAAGAAAGCCCGGTCTGGCTTCAGGAAGCTTTGCTCAAATACGGTGCAAGACCGATCAATAATATGGTTGATATTACCAATTTTGTGATGTTTGAATTGGGGCAGCCGCTTCATGCTTTTGACTACCATAAACTTGAAAATCAAAAAATCATTGTCAGAAAAGGCGCAAAGGGCGAGAAACTGAAAGCTCTAGACGGCAAGGACTATGAACTGGATGAATCCATGCTGGTCATCGCAGATGCAAAAAAACCCGTAGCTATTGCAGGCGTGATGGGAGGAGCCAATTCCGAAGTAGATGATAACACAGTGGATATCCTTTTGGAAAGCGCTTATTTTTACCCCGGAACTGTGCGCCGGACCAGTAAAAAACTGGGGCTGAAATCTGAATCTTCCTACCGGTTTGAGAGAGATATTGACCCTGAAAATACGGATAGAGCATTGGATATGGCTGCTTCTCTCATGGCAGAACTGGGAGGAACCGGAAAAATTTCAGAAAAAACAGATCTCTATCCCGGTAATAAAATTGAACCTTGGATTAAAGTCAGAAAAGAATTTATCAAACAGATTTTAGGATTTGAAATACCTTCAAAAACCATTGAAAATCTTTTTAAACTTTTGGAATTTCCTTTCAAAAATGAAGGGGAAGACTACCTGATTCAATTTCCGCCTTTCAGAAGAGACTGCAGCCGCGAAATTGACGCTGTGGAAGAACTGATCCGTACCTACGGTTATGAAAAACTCCCTGAAACCATCTATCCGATCCGTTTCAGCGTGGAAAACTTTGAAGCAAAAGAACGGACAGAAGATAAGATCAGGAATTTTTTAGTTCATCTTTCTCTCACCGAGGCTATGAATTTTACTTTTGCAAAACGGGGCGATCTGGTTAAAATCAATCCTCTGGAAGAGTCAAAGATTATTACAATTAAAAATCCATTGAGCGCTGATTATGATTCGCTTCGCAATTCAATTTTCTACTCTTTAATGGGAAACCTAAAAAACAACAATGAAAACGGAAACACTGATGTAAGTCTGTTTGAAATCGGAAATATCTTTTCTCAGAATCAAGACAAAATCAGCGAAGATAAAAAACTGGGAATCATTCAGTCTGGATATATTATGACTCCAAACTGGGCTGGCGGAAAGGAAAAAGTCAGCTTTTATCACTTAAAAGGTCTTTTGGAAGAACTTTTTGATGTTTTAAAAATCAAGGAAATCCGTTTTGAGAAAGACAGCGTCTCCTTCCTGCATCCCGGAAAAACAGCGTCTTTCTATCTCGGCAGTAAAAAAATCGGTCTGATCGGAGAAGTGCACCCCGACATGGTTGAGCTTTATGATTTGAAAGAAACTCCTGTCTATGCCGAGCTTGAACTCAATGAAATCCTTAATGAAAGAAAAGAAATTATCCGGTTTAAAAAAATCAGCAAATATCAGGCAGTTGAAAGAGAAATTTCTTTTATCATGAGTAAAGATTCAGAAGCAGGCAAAATCCTTGGTCTGATTCAAAACGAGAGTCCTTTGGTGATTTCAGCTTCCATTAAAGATATTTATAGCGGGAAACCGATTCCGGAAGACAAGAGAAGTATTTCTTATTCTTTTGTTCTTCAATCAGATGAAAGAACTCTCACCGATGAAGAAATTAAAAAAATCATGGATTCGATTATAAAGAAATCCAGCGTTCAGTTTGGAGCAAGTCTAAGAGAAGGGTAAAAATGTGCAGCCTTTGGAAGAAGCTGTTTTAGCTTTGGAAAGAGTATTTTCTAAATTCTACAACACAGTGGAAAATATTAAATCTGAAAGAGATTTTCTTGAGAAAGAACTTTCAAAAAAAGAAGCCCTTTCAGATATTTTTTTGAAATATAAAAAAATAACGGTTCGAAAACTCACAGAAATTAAAAATATTATTGAAAATGAGATAAAAATAGACAATACGGTTTCTTTCCCGAAAGAAGAAAAAAAAGAATCGGGTCTTTCTATCCTGATGTACGACGACGAGTAATAAAATGAATGATAAAATTGAAGTAGAAATCTTTAACGAACGGTTTATCCTCTCCTCGGAAAATACCAGTGAAGAACGGCTACGAAAACTGGCCGCTTTTGTTGATACCAAAATGAGAGAAATTTATAACGCGACCAAGCTTTCCAATTCTTTAAAACTCTCTCTCTTATTGGCGCTCAATCTGGCAGACGAACTTTTTACTTTAAAAGAAACCAAAACTTCTGAACCTGTGCAGCCTGAAATTTTAAAACGGCTTTTTTCAATTATTGAGAGAATGGAGAGTTTTATCAACGGAGAGAAAGCAGGTGAATGATGCGGTTTTGCTTCTGGGAGCCACTGGAAGCGTCGGAGAAAGCTCATTAAAAGCAATACAAGCTTTAAACAAAAAGCTGAAAGCTTTTTCCTTTCATCAAAATATTTCAAAAGCCCTGGAAATCATCAGGGACTTTCAGCCTGAAATCATTATTGCCACAGACTATGAGAGTTTTCAGAAAATAAAATCTCAGGTAAAGATCAAGATTCTCTATGGCATTGAAGGTATCTTAGAAACATTAAGAGATTCAGACATAACCTGCGTCATCAATGCTCTCACCGGAATGAGCGGTCTTGTCCCCTCTATTGAGTCGCTTCGTATGAACAAAAGGCTGATTATTGCCAATAAAGAATCGATTGTAGCGGGAAGCCGGCTTTTATTTCAGGAACAGCTTTATGAAAATCAGATCCTCCCCATAGACAGCGAACACTGGAGCCTTTTTCTTCTTCTTCAGAACATTAAAAGAGAGAGAGTAAAAAAAGCTGTTTTGACTGCTTCGGGCGGTCCTTTCAGGACTTTTAGCGATGAACAGATGAAAAAAATTGCTTTGGAAGATGCGCTCAAGCACCCTGTATGGAACATGGGAAAAAAAATAACGATCAGCAGCGCTTCAATGGCCAATAAAGGCTTGGAAGTTTTGGAAGCAAAAGAGCTTTTCGGGTTTCAGATGTCTGAAATTGATGTTAAAATTGAGCCGCAGGCCAAGATACACGCTCTGGTTCAGTTTCCGGACGGCTCCTACGCTGCCCACATCAGCCCTCCCTCTATGGTTTTACCTGTGAAAAACGCTTTGCTTTTTCCACAGATGAGCCTTGAAAACTGGAATCTTTCCAATGATACGATTCAGTTTGAAGACGCAGATTTTAAAAAATTTCCAATGCTTGCGCTTGCTTATGAATCGGGAGAAAAAGGTCATTTTCATCAGATTGTCTATACTGTCTCAAATGATTTGGCAGTCGATGCTTTTTTAGATAAAAAGATTCAATTTAAAGATATCCCCCTTCTGACTGAAAACAATCTGGGAAAAATGATTGAAAGATCAGTAAGCCGGGTAGAAGATATTTTTGAGATAGAAAAAGAAATACAACAAATCACCGAAAAATATATACGGGAGTAAATTATGCTGACAGTTATTTATGCAATTCTTGGTTTTGTCATACTGGTTTTTTTTCATGAACTGGGTCACTTTTTCTTTGCGAAAATGGGAGGCATTGCGGTAGAAGAATTTGCCATCGGGATGGGAAAAACCGTCTGGGGTAAAAAATACCGGGGCACTTTTTATAAAATAGGTCTTATTCCTTTCGGAGGCTACTGCAAACTCAAAGGGCAAGATGATTTTGGACCTGTTTTAGTCAAAGAAGATGAAAAAGACAATTTTTTTTCCAAACCTCCCTATATTCGATTCCTTGTTTCGTTCGGAGGGCCTTTTTTCAGCTATCTTTTAGGGTTTGTTTTTCTTTCTCTGGCGCTTTTCAGTCAAGGTGAACAAAGAATAGAAGCGACCAAAATATCCGTAGCTTCCAATCACAGCGTATTGAAAGACGGAGATGAAATTCTTTCCATCAATGGCGAAAAAATTCAAGACTGGGAAAAACTTCAAAAAATGCTTTTGATTGATCATAATAAACAGTCGGTTTCAGTTGTTTTGAAAAGAGAAAACAAAGAGATCACCATCAGCTATGTCCCTGATATTGAAAATAGAGACATTATCCTTTACGGGAAAAATTCCCCTGTTATTCTTGATGTGAAAAATGACAGCGCTGCCATGAAAGACGGAGTGGAGAGAGGAGATCAAATCCTTTCTATCAACAGTTCCCCTGTTACCAATGAACAGGAATTGAAATACCTTATTCAGACTTCCCCTCATCCTTTGAAAATTGTTTTTAAAAGAGTAAACACTCTCTACTCGCTTTTTATCGAATCTCTTTTTTATCAAAATTCCCAGTCTCTCAAACGAAACCCGGAAATAGACAAAATACTGGGAATTATGATCCTTGAGAAATTCATCACTCCTGAACTTTCTGACGGGAAAAAACTTTTAGGAATCAGTTTTTATGTTCCCCGTTCTCTTGAAAAATCGATTGTTCATTACGATTATTCCATTCCAGGGGCTTTTGCTCAGGGATTTAAAGATTCTTTTAATGTCATCTCAGCCAGTTATAAAGGAATTGTTTATCTGATTCGAGGAGACATCAATGTAAAAGAAAATCTTTCCGGACCTATCCAGATTTTTTCCATGCTTGGAAAAAGCGGAAGCGAAGGGGGGATTTTTGCCTTTATTAAATTTGCGGCTTTTATCAGCCTTGCCCTCGCTTTTTTCAATTTTCTCCCTTTCCCGGCACTAGACGGAGGGCATATGGTGCTTTCCATTATTGAAATGATCACCCGGAAAAGAGTCAATCCGAAAGTGATGAGTTATTTACAAGTAGTGGGGATCAGCATTCTTCTTCTTTTGCTGGTCTTTGTCTCTGTCAACGACCTGGTAAAAATGGCAAAATAGCAAAATGGAAAAGGACTTTCACTATTATTTAATCCGAATATTAGCTGAAAAATCCGGGTTTAGTGCTGAAGAGGCTCAGGTGATTGCCTATGCCTCTCAGTATGTGGATGATGCAACTGAAAGTAAAACTATCAAAATTGATCATATTCCAGATAAAATCCTGAAAAAATACCGGAATCCCAAAACTGAAAAAAACAAGTTTGACCCTGTCTGTACAGCTCATAATGGACTTCAGCATTTTTCAGGTTTTAAAAAAAGCATTCAATACAAAGTTTATATCCCTTTCCATTTTCTTCCTGATTTAGACTCTAAAACACAATCAATGGTGGTCAGAAGAGACCCGTTTTTCACCCGTAAACTCATTTTCAAAACTTTAAAAAATCTGAAAGAAAAAAGAAATGAAAAAAATTTAATCCGTCTGGGTATTCTATTTCATGTTTATGCAGATTCTTGGTCCCATGAAAATTTTTCCGGACGCCACAGTATTTTTGAAAACAATGTCTCTTCCATTCATTTTCTGAAAGGGAAAAAATGGGAATCCGTATCCTATTGGGAACAGGTCAAACTCAATCTTCTTCCCGCTATCGGGCATGCTGAAGCCGGAGTCTATCCCGATAAAAGCTTTCTAGTCTGGAAAGTGGGTAAAAATTTTACAAGAAATAAAGCAAGTCGAAATAATTCGCTTTTATTTTTAGAAGCAGCAGAAAGAATTTATCAAATTTTATTTCACTTTCTGGATAAAAAAGGTGAAGAATGGTGTGATTTTGAAAAAAGAATTTTAAAATCATTTCAAAATGAAGTTTTTGATATTGATGAAAAATGCCTTGTTTTTGAAAAAGAGTTTCCAGAAATTCATTTTCACTACGATAAAGAAGAATGGAGGCGTCAGGCTCTTCAGGAAGAAAACAGTTTTGACCGGTATGACTGGGAAAACCTGAAAAGAAAAGACTATAAAAAACTTCTTTATTCATTCAAGGGAGATTTTAAATGGTTTCTTTTTCATCTGGAAGCTTTAAAACACCGGAATTTTATTTTGAAGAAAATCAAGAGGTTTAAAAATGACTAGGTTTTTTACCGACTTTTTGAGAGTTTTATCGATTCTTGCTGTTTTGGTGATTCACGGCTCTTCCCCCTGGGAATACTCCTTTTTAAAATCACACCAGTATTTCAGTGAGGATTTTCTCGGCATTATCTTAAATCAGTTTGCGCGTTTTGCCGTTCCTCTTTTTATTCTTTTATCCGGCTGCAGCCTGACTCAAAAATATCAGAAAGAATGGGGAGAAAAAAAGATTTCCCTTAAAATGATTTTCCGGTTTTATCAAAGCAGAGCCCTTAAAATTCTGATCCCCTATCTGGTTTTATCTTTTTTATTCCTTCTCTTTTCCGGGCGTTTTTCATGGGAAGAATCTTTTTTTCAAAATCTGGGAAAAGCCTTTTCGCTTTACGGCTACCACCTCCTGAGGGGAAGCGCTGTTTATCATTTTTATTTTCTGGTGATTATTACCCAGTTTTATCTTCTTTTCCCTTTCTTGTATCAAATTCGAAAAAAATTTTTATTGGTGATTTTTCTTTTGATCCAGATTTTTTTAATTTCACCCAGCCAGTATTTTTACGCTTTTTTTAATCTTTCCATGCCTTCTTTTCACTCTGCCGTTTTTCTCTACTGGGCTTTTTATTTTTATCTTGGAATCATCCTATCTCTGAATATCCAAGTAATCCTGGAAAAAATACAAAAAATTCCTTATTTTATTTTGAGTTTATTTTTTTTACTCTCCCTTTCTTTTGTTGGAATTGAATATGTTTTTGCCTCATATTACGACTCGATTCCAGATTATTACAACCATTTTCACCGTTTCACCATTCTATTTTATCTGCTTGGATTTTTGGCTTTTGCTTTGAGACATATTCAAAGTTTTGAAAAAAAAATCACTGAGAAGACAAAAAAATTAATTGCCCGCCTGTCTCTTCTTTCTTTCGGGGTTTATCTTTTTCATACCCTGATTCTGGATTTACTCAAACAAACAATCGGAAGCCCTGAAATTTTTGTTATCTTTATTTTATTGTCCGGAATTTCATTTGGTCTGATATACTTATTGGATAAATGGATTAAGATAAAATGGATCCGGACTGTTTTGGGATTATAAAGGAGTTTTTTATGAAATTTTTAAGCCTTTTCTCTCTCATAGTCTGCTTTTTCACCTCTTGCAATTCAAAAAATACCACGAACCAGAACCCGTCTCACCCCATCATCGGAAAATGGGAGTATATGAAAACAACCTACAAGAATACCTCGGTCAGAGGAACGATTTCTTTTTATGAAAACGGGACAATGGAGATCGAGGCGGAAGCAAGAGACGATTATCCGGTTGGAAACATTGACGGAACCTATGACTATCAGATCAAAGGGAACGAGATTCTTTCTGAATACGACAGCTACGGATTTGACCAATTCTTTCTCATCGAGGGAGACTATCTTTATTTTTCAACTGAACCGATTCAAACAACCCAGTTTGAATGGATCGGAAACCGTATCAAAGCAGACTGGACATGGAAACTGAAAAAACAGTTTAAAAAAGATTGA
>MIAO01000093.1:19882-23840 GCA_001829155.1 Spirochaetes bacterium GWB1_36_13
GAAACCGTATCAAAGCAGACTGGACATGGAAACTGAAAAAACAGTTTAAAAAAGATTGATAAAATTTTAAAATATTTTTTTTCTAACCCAAGATTTTTTTACTCTTTATTTTTTTTTCATTAGATTTAATGAGCCTTAGATTATTCATTTTAAGGAAAAAGGAGTAAAAAACAAAATGGAAAGGGGAGTTTTTCAGCAGATCATGATCTGCATCGGTATTTTTTTAGTTTCATTTGCTGTTATTTCGATTGAAATTTATTTAAACCGTATGTTTTCGCTGACATTCTGGTACCACTTTGCTTTTCTGATTATCTCAATCGCATTGTTTGGCATCGGGTTCGGCGGAATGCTGGTTTATTTTATCAACCGCTGGGTCAAAAAAGAAATTGAAATTGTGCTCTTTGTTCTTTCTCTGGCGCTTGCTGTTTTTATTGTCTGGGCAACTACTTCTGTCAATTCAGTTCCTTTTGAGCCAAGTAAACTCCCGGAAATCAGCTATAACGGTATTAAAAACAGCCCTGAAACGATTGCAGCTCAAATTACGAATTTTACCAAACTTTTTTTAATCCTTTCTATCCCTTTTGTATTGGGAGGAATGATTTTTTCCTTTATTTTTACCAATTTTAATAAAAAAATTCATGTCATTTATTTTGCCGACTTGGTGGGAGGAGGAGTCGGGTGCCTGATTACTCTGATGATTTTTCCAGGCAAAGGTCCTATTTTGATGAGCGTGATTTCAGGAATCTTTGTTTTAGCCGCCTCTGTTTTTTTTATCGCAGCGCGGGGAAAATGGTTTTCGTTGTTTGCGGTTATTCCTATTTTGATGTCCGGATACTTTATGAACACGATTTATCCAGAACTTGAAACTGTGAAAGTCAGGGTAGCTGATCAAAAAAACATGAAGGTTCAGAAAGATATCTTTCACTATTGGGATAATTTTTCCTATGTTGTGGCTCAAAAAGAAAAACTCTGGATCAGGCTTTATGGAGATTACGCCACCACTACCCCTATCATTGGCATGAAAAACACGAAACCAATGGATCGAATCGGAATCTTTAAAAATCATCTTTATCCTTTCATGGTGATCGACCAGCCCGAAAATGTCTGCATTGTAGGCGCAGGGGGCGGAAAAGAAATTATCATGTCTTTAGCGTTTAAATCAAAACATATTGATGCGGTTGAGTTTAATCCCACATTTTATTATCTTCTCACTGAGTATTTTAAAGAGTATTCTGGAAATTTAACTGAGCAGCCGGAAGTGAATTATATTCTAGGAGAAGGAAGACATTTTATCCAGTCTTCTGAAAAAAAATACGATGTCATTATTTTCAATAATGCTATCTCGCAGACAGCCGCTTCATCTGGAGCCTATACTCTTTCTGAAAGTTATCTTTATACTGTGGAAGCTTTTATGGAATATATCAAACATTTAAAAGAAGGCGGGATTTTATCTCTCAGCAATCCTTATCCTGATGCTCCCCGTTTTGTAACCGTTGTACGGGAAGCCTTTAAAAGACTGGGAAGGGAGAATGAGTTTAAAGACAGTTTTATTGCATCCTGGGAAGCGAAAACAAACTATAAAACCTGTAAAATTGTTATTAAAAACGGCGCTTTTACCCCAAAAGAAATTAAAAAAATTGACACTTATATGCAGAAATACGAGCATACGCCTCTTTATGTTCCCGGTAAGAACATCAAGTCTAAAATTGCCGGAACTCTTTTGTCCGATTTAGTTTTAACAGAAAATATTGAAAATGAATACATAAAAAGCGATACAGAGATCAGACCTTCTACAGACAGCTGGCCTTTTTTTACTCAAAGAGTAAAAGTAGAGGAAATGAACGAGACTTCGAACAAAGGACTGAAAAAAGTCAGTTATTTTTATGATCAGCCTTTCCCGATGATCCGTGCCATGGGAAAAAGCGCCGCAAAGCTCTGTCTTTTATTTATGATTCTTCCCCTTTTGTTCCTCAATCTTGGAGGACTGCGAAAAGTAAAAAATAAAATCGGTTCATTAATCTTTTTTACCGCATTGGGCATGGGATTTATGTTTATTGAGATTGTATTTATGCAAAAATACATTCTTTTTCTGGGGCATCCGATCTATGCTTTCTCGGTTGTTTTAGCGTCTCTCCTTATAGCTTCCGGGGTGGGAAGCCTGATATCCAAGCTTTTTGAAAATAATCCGGTCAAAGGGATTTTGATTGCTTTACTGGGCATTTTTATTTCAGTTGGAATCAATATTGGCTTCTTTCATTATTACGCAGACTCTTTGATCGGTGAGTCCTTTCATTTCAGGGTTTTGATTTCGATTTTACTCATCAGCCTGGCAGGCTTAAATATGGGATTTATGATGCCGTTGGGGATTCAAATTATTTCAAAATACAATGAAAGCGCTATTCCATGGATGTGGTCTGTCAATGGAATTTTTTCAGTTTTGTCCAGCTTTGTTTCGGTTTATCTTTCATTGAGCTTTGGATTTGATTCTGTCCTATTAACCGGGTTGGGAGTTTATTTTGTAGGAGCCCTTGTTTTTGCTCTTCCAAGATTGATTAGAAAAAATTAATTATGGGCAGTTCTAAAAATAGAAAAAATCGTCATTTCGATGAGCAAAGCGAAGAGAAATCTTTTCAATACCAATGTTTTAAGATTTCTCACTTTGTTCGAAATGACAGGAAAATTAATTTTTAGAACTCGCCTTATAATAATTCTAAAATATTAGAGTAATTCTATTGTTTTATTTTAGATTTATGATTAACTTTTAATCAACAGGAATAACGGAGGCAAAAGATGAGTCTTTTTGATCAAATCAACACAGCAGACAATTCAAATGAAGCGGCTGCAAAAGAAAAACATATTCCAACTATCAAATTGGAAAAAATTTCTGATGGAAAAGTGAAAGTTAAAATCAATGTGGGAGAAGGAAAACACCCGAATGAGATCGACCACTGGATTCAATGGGTAGAACTGAGAGTTAATAATCTTTTTATCGGAAGAGCTGAGTTTTCAGCCGCTATTATGGATCCGATTACTGAATTTACAGTGAATGTGAAAGCAGGATCTGTCATCAGTGTGATTGAAAGATGCAACAAACACGGTCTTTGGGAAGCACAAGTCACTGTTTAATAATAATAGAAAAAACCGGTAAAACCGGTTTTTTCATTTTATTTTTTCTTTAGTTTAAACCATAAAATCATGACTGTTATCAGATAAGAAAGATAAAATATTGTTTCAAGAAGAGAAGGATTCCCGTTGTAACCAAAAAGTCCTTTTAATACGCTTCCAAGATTTCCCTTTTCATTTAAAAACCAATTGATATCCCATATAGGATAAATAATAGGCGAAAGTATTTTTGCCTCTTCCAGTTCATGCACTCCATAGCCGACCAAACCTGCTGCAAATAAAATCAGTAGGATGCCGGAAATATTAAAAAATAATTTCAGGTTCATTTTTTTTGTCATATTAAAAAAAATAAATCCCAAAATAATTGCGCTGACAATACCGAGCACAGCTCCCAAAATATTGAAATTCCCTCCGCTCATTTCTGAGGATGCGCTTAAAAAAATCACGGTTTCAATTCCTTCTCTCAATATTGCAATAAAAACAATTAAGAAAATTCCTAATGGATTAGATTGTTCCGCATGCATTGTCACTTTTGAAGCTAAATTTTCTGAAATATTTTTCTGCTTCATCATCCATAAAATCATAGTAGTGATTAAAAAAGCTCCGCTCAACATGACAATCCCTTCAAAAATCTGCTCAGCTCTTCCTTTAAACCCGCCTGCCAAAGACTCAAAAAGAAAAGCGCCCAGAAAACTAAACGCAATTCCTGATATCACCGCTAAATAAACATATTTATTCTTTTTTTCTTCTTCCATTTTTTTCAATATGCTTAGAACAATTCCTACAACCAAAGCCGCTTCCAGAGTTTCTCTGAATGTAATAATAAAATTTGCAA
>MIAO01000094.1 GCA_001829155.1 Spirochaetes bacterium GWB1_36_13
TATGGAAGCCGAAGCCTACTTGAATTCAGGTGAAAATACAAAGGCGCTGAACGCTTTTAAAACTGCTATTGAAAAAAACGATGGTGAATGGAAAGCAAGAGCGATTATCGGCTATGCTTCGGCTCGGTTCAATCTGATTTACGGTGAAGACGGGCTTTTTTTTCTGGAAACAGCAATCGTTATGAAAAAACTAGCTGACAATTCTACAGATAACCCTTTGACTATTTTTCCCCCAACCACCTGGAAAAACATTAAAGATGCTTATACTGAAAGCCAACCTTATTTAGATCTACTTGCTCGTATTGGTGATTCGGGCGCTCAGAAATATAAAATGGACGGGGCTTTTCTGGCAATCATCGGAGGACTTGCAAAAATAGTAGATACAATGAATACACTTGGAAATACATTAAATGGATTTCAAGATCTTGATCCTTCGAAAATGACCCCTGAAGATGCGATCACAATCGTAGAAACGATGACAGGAGCGGTTGGAATTGATGTAAGCAGTATCCAGATTCCGACTGTAACTTCAACCGGAACCGATGCGACCAGTTTTTCAAGCGGAACTGCTTACCGCTTTAAAACTTTCCCGCAAAAAGATATGTATTATACTAAATCTTCCTGGGATGCTTTAAAAAATCATGTTGATTCTCAAAAAACTCTTATTGCATATACTGCAACTAATTCAACGATAGATACCTCAACAGGAAAACCAAAAGATCCTTCACCAAATAACGATTTAGGTGTTGAAATCCAGTCATGGTTAAAAATGACAAAAATAACAGACCCAATCAACAATCCTCTAGGTAACGAAACTCAGGACAGCGGAACAAACATCAAAACAACTGAAATCTGGTGGGATAATGCCACTGGAGAATATGTTTTATTTGCAGATTCGCTTGCTGATGGTAAAGCAATGGAAGATCTGATGAAAGCCAACGCAAACGGCGGTACCGGAATGAATGCTATTCAGGAACAAATGCTGGAAGCGATGATTGAAAATCTCTACAAGCAGTAAGGAGGATTCTATGAAAAACTTAAAAATACAAATAATACTCGCTTCTCTTTTGGCTCTGATTGGTATTGTTTCCTTTGCGGCAGAAAGACCATCTGCCAAACCTTTCAGCACACGGTTTATGGCTCTTGGAGATGCCGGAGTCGCAGTTGCTAACGATACTTATCTCCTCTATCAAAATCCGGCAGGTCTCGGAATCAATAAAGAAGGAGTAGCCGAAGGGAATGGAATTTTTACCATCCTTTCAGTAGGGGCAAGAACAGATGTAAAATTGGCTTTAGATGTTATTGATGCTATTGATGCAGTTTCCAAAGATCCCGCAATGGACGCAAATGACCCCCTGCAAGCAATTTACAATCAAAAAGACAAAGTAAATAAAATAATAGGGAAAAACCTGGGAATTGGACTGACAGGCCCTATTTATCTCGGATATGTGGGAGATGGCTGGGGCTTTATGCTGTCAGATGCTGTTGATTTATCTGCAACCGTTACTCGCCACGCAATTCCAAGAGTGATTGTCAATGGAAATGCAGTCGTAGAATTTAAGTTTGGCTTGGCATTTAATTTTGATCTTTTTGATAAAAATGACTTATCAATTGGAATTGCTCCTAAAGTTTTTGAAAGAGGAGATGCCAATCTGGATAAAGGACTTACTGAAGTAGAAAGCCTTCAGGATGATATTGGAGATTCAATCGGTTTTGGAACTGGATTTGGTTTGGACGCAGGAATCCTTTTAAAAATTCCTTTTATGAAAGAATCCCGATTCGGATTTGCTATTGATAATCTTTATTCAATTTATGATAAAAAATCAGTAAACACTAATGGCGATACTACTGATCTTGGAACTAAAAAAATTAAACCGGTTGCAAAATTTGGGTTTTATTTTGAGTTTTCTGACTTGACCCGCGACCTGATCGGTGACTGGCTAGGACTTAAAGTCATGGCAGACATTAATCACCTTTTTGACAACGAATACCCGGGGCTTGGAAAAAAACTTCACTTCGGAGCTGAGTTTTCACTTTTCAGCTTTCTTTATTTTAGAGCAGGAATCAATCAAGGATACATGACCGGAGGACTGGGGCTGGATCTTTTCATCCTCAGAGTCGATTACGCTTACTATCAAAGAGAAGTAGGTCCTTATGCGGGAAATAAAGTGGAATCCACCCACGCCGCTTCCATTTCAATCGCATTTTAATCAACAGATTTTATAAAAATAAGCGGAGGATTTATCCTCCGCTTTTTCAATCAACAATTGTTTCAATTTTCCAGCTTTTTTATTTCTTCTCTTACCATATCTGCAAAAGACCCTTTCACTTGAATCTTTAAAATTTCTTCATAATAATAGAGCGCTTTTTTTCTGTCTCCTGTTTTATCCGCGCTCACAGCCGCCATAAATAAAAGATCAGGCTCGTTTTTGAAATCTTTGGAAGACTCAAAGAGAGAAAGCGCATTCTGAAAATCATTTTTAGAAAAATAAGCGCATAAAAGAACCGATAAAACTTCTTTTCTCTGATTGTTATTTAAATTTTCCTCTTTTTTCAGATAAAGAAGGTATAAAAGAGCTGAATCATAATTCCCGGTCTGAAAATAAGAATAAGAGAGCAAGATTACAATCTGAATCTTGTTTTCCGGGATTCTGATATAATCAAGCTTACTTTCCAGAAAAGAAATCACTTCCTGATAATTTGACTCCGCAAACATGCTTTTGGATGTTTCTAAAATCATCGACTCGTTTTTTGAAGCGGCTTCATTTTCATTTTCTATCCAGCCGTCTTCTTCCTGGTTCAGATTTTCAGCTCTGACTCCAGCTGACTGGGCAATTTGATACTGAGAAGATATTTTATGGAATATTTTGTCCTTCGACTCAAGGGCTTTGAGATAAAGCTCGGGGTTTTCAAGATGAGTCATCAATTCTTGAATAGAAAGAAAACGGTTTTCGGATATTTTAATTCTTTTTTCACCAATCAAAAGAGTGATCAGAGATTTTGACTCAATTTTTAAAATATCATTTTCTTTTAAAACATCCTTTTTAGATAATATTTTCCATTCGTTTTTATCTTTTTTATAAACTTTCCCTAAAATAAACTCAATTTGAATTGCTTCAGAGAAAAGTACTGAAGTTGAAAACAATAAAGACAGAAAAAAGATCCATTTTATTTTCATTCTGCTTCTCCTTTATCTTAAATTTACAATAAATAATAAATGATTCATTAATAAAGAATAAATAACTAATTCATAAAAAGAAAATCTTGAATAGATGGTCATTGAGGGGTGTCAAACGGACACTGAGCGAAGCCGAAGTGTCCGTTTTAACACATTTGCTGTTTTATGTGTAAAATTAAATATTTTTTGGAGCGTATTGAAATTTTGCTCTTTTCACTTGCTGCTCTTTAATTTTATCTTTTATCTCAGAAAACTGCTCAACTGTTTCAAATTTGCGGGTCATCATTGTATCAACGCAAGCTCTTTCCAATTTATTCATTTCTTTTCTGGATTTATTGATAATCTTGCTTTTTAAAACATCGTCAGAAAGCATTTTTTCTACCAGAGCCAATTTTTTGGTTACAAAAGATTCTCTGAATTTAATTTGACCATCTAAAAATTTTTTATAATTTTCTCTTCTGTGTTCTTTACCTTTTTTACTCATTGCCTACCTCATTCGTCAGTTTTGATAAATCATACTTTTAAGTATTGAAATTTATAAAAAACTTCCCTGTTTTCAAAATTTTTTTTACTTTCTCTTTTCTGAAACGGGAAGAATTTTTTTGTGCGACAGTATTTTTCAGGTTATTGTATTTGCAAGTTTTTCTAACCTATCGCTGTCCGAGTTAATTTCAATAATAATCGACAGCCTGATTAATTCATTTCTCGTTTTAATCGAATATTCCTTATTTCAGATTTTCCTGAGGGTGGCAAATCCAAACTCCCTAACACTTTTATCCTTAAAACTTTAAGGACAACGGGGAAGTCCTGCGGGGGGAAAAAGTTTTTTTGACTAAAAAACAACTCATTGTTTTTCAATTTTTTCTCCCCTTCTTTTTCTAAGAGAAGGGGTCGGGGGTTGAGTTCCCTGCAAATTACGATGATTTGCAGACCCTATTTCCAAACACAAAACCATTTTCCCGACTTCCGGCAGGCGTGCACTGAGCGGAGCCGAAGTGACGCCGGACGGAGGGGTAGATTAAATTGAAAAACAATAATCTGATTCCTAACACTCCTCCTTGTCTTCCTCTGGGAAATAAGGGGCAGCGGTTTGCGGGCTGTATTATTTTGAAAAATTGAGGCTCTCGAATGTTCGAAATTGATTCATTCAAGAACCTCAATGATTGTTGGAAAAAAATTAAGCTTCGATCAATTTTTCCAGATACATATCGGGCGGCATGGCGCCTTCAAAGGAAGTGGTCTCGTTCATGACGACTTTTGGGACTGCGCGGACTTTATATTGGTTTGAGAGATCAGGAAACTCTGATGCTTCCACCATTTCAGTAGTGATAAATTCAGGGTTGACCAAAGCCAGCTGGAACCCGGTCAATACAGCGCCGCTGCAGTAAGGGCACTGGGTAGTGACAAAGACTTTCACATTTTTGGGCGCTTTGATTTCTTTTGCGCGGGCAATCACCTGATCGGGCAGATCCACTTTTCCGGTTCCGACAAAACGGATGGTTTCGATAAAAGCGGAAAACTCATATCCTGCCGGAATCCCGTAAAACCGGATCGGGTTGGTTTTTTCAGGAAGGTCGATTAAGATTGCCGGCGTATGGGTTATCTGGTACTGTTTTTTCATCTCAGGATTTTTATCCAGATCATAGTGAACCACTTCTGTAAAATCAGACAGTTCGGCAACCGATTCTGATAAAGCCAGGGTATCTTTACAAAAATCACAGTTTTCCTGCGAAGTGAATACTTTGATAACTACTTTGCGGTCAATGGGAGCGAAAACCTCTTTGACCTGTTTTTGAATATCTTCTGGTATCTGCATGCTATCCTCCTATTTTATTGATTCTGCAAATATCTGAACGCTGACAGAGCAGCTTTGGCGCCTTCTCCGGCAGCGATTACAATCTGTTTTTCAGGAATATCGGTGACATCTCCGGCGGCAAAGAGCCCTTTGATATTGGTTTCACCTTTATTATTGACTCTAATTTCTTTCTGGTCGTTTATTGTCAAGGAAGGGACACACTCAAAAGAAGTATTGGGAACTAGTCCGATTTCCACAAAAACAGCGTCTGTCTCAAGTGTTTTTACTTCATTCGTGTCTTTTTTCTGAATCATTACTTTTTCTACAAATTCATTTCCGCTAATTTCTTGAATGGAATGATTGAATAAAATTTCAATGTTTTTTGTTTCTTCTATTTTTTGAATCAGAACCGGATCAGCTCTAAAATGCTCTTTGCGGATAACAGCGTAAACTTTTGATGCGATTTTTGAAAGCTCCAAAAGAGCTTCTGCTGCGGCATTTCCTCCGCCTGCCACGACTGTGGTTTTATTTTTAAAAAGAGGGGCATCGCAGGTAGAACAATAAGATACGCCTTTTCCCGTAAACTTTTTTTCTCCCTTGACTCCCAGTTCCTGATATTTTTTTCCTAAAGCTAAAATCACGGTTTTTGATTTTAACACCTTCCCATTGTCCAGATGAGCTTCAAAGACTGATTTCTTTTCCAGTTTCACTAAAGACACCCCTTCGTCTAAGGCGATTGGAAACTGGGTTATCTGTTCCTCCATTTTTTTGGAAAGATCGTAGCCCCCGATTTTTTTAAATCCCGGATAGTTTTCCACATCCCAGGTAGTGATCACCTGTCCGCCGATATCTTTTGAAATCAAGGCTGTTTTCATGTTTTTACGAAGAGTATAAAGCGCTGCTGAAAGCCCGGCAGGACCCGCCCCGTAAATCGCCGTATCGTAAATCTTTTCATAATTGACTGATTCTTTTAGATCTGCTTTTGTCTCAGGTTTGTTGTTAAAAAAAAGTTCCATAACTGCTCCAATATATAACAATATATATATTTATATTATATAAATATAATACTGTTTTTTGATTTTTTGAAAGGGAAAATAAAATTAAAAATACTCTTTGGAAGGCTTTTTTTAAAATTTTTTATAAAAAAATTAAAAAACACCTGTCTTTATCTACGATAATAGAAAAACCGCCATAGAAACAAGGATGTTTAAGATGAAAAAAGTATTTATTTTTTCCCTGATTTTTTTTTCTGCCTGTGCTCAAAATCCAAAAACTGAAAAAACTTTTGTCTCTGATTATTCAAGCGATAAAAAAGAATCGATTCGCAAAGACTACGCTGGCAAGGAAGAAGTATTTCAGGAAATCTCTTTCCAAATCATCGACATCAAAAACCCTGCCTTCGTTTCTTTAAATCACTCCTTTCAAAATCTTCAAAATCTTTATAACGATTTTATTGTTCAGTCTGCCCGTCTGGAAAATCTTTTAAGCAGTGAATCCAGCGGACAATTGGAAGGAAGTCAGGAAACTATTTATCAGGAGACGCAAAAAAGAATTTCTGTCCTGATGAGAGATTATCTTGCCCAGTCTGAAAGCTATCAGAAGGAATTAAGCGATCAAAAATGGGTTAAAACTGAAGTTCAAAAAACTTATGCGCCTCTTTCACAGCTTATCAAAGATTATGACAGCGCCGCCAATAAAATCAGGATCAGAATGGCTGAAAACAAACGGAAAAACCAGGATGACGGCAATTATGACGATCAAAAGAAAGATATCCGCACTCTGGAAAAAAACAGCTCCCAGCTCAGAGAAATCAAAGACCTTTTTGAAAACAGGCTTCTAAAAAAAGGGTATTGCTGGAAAGGTGAAAATTTAACAGATTATGAAAAAATCATAACAGAACTGAAATCTTTATCAGATGAAATTATTTCTAAATACAGTGAAAATCTTTAAACATGAGGGGAGATCTAAAAATAGAGAAATCTTATTTAATATAAATATCTTAAGATTTCTCACTTTGTTCGAAATACGATGACAAAAAAATTAATTTTTAGAACTTGCCATGAGTACTTTTGAATAACATTGAATTGATTATCTTATTTTATAGATTCCCCGGTCAAGCCGTGGAATGACTTGGATGGTTCAATTTTTACTATTTTTAAAACTTCTCATAACAATTTTTTCCTTTTTTTCATTCCTGATTTTTGAAAATTTCTTTTTGATTAATCAGTATTCGCCCTTTTTTAGGAATCTTTCGATAGATTGACAAAAAAAATTAAAAAAGTGAAAAAAATTAAAAATTCTTTCTTTGCATAAAAAATGAAAATTGGTTTTAAATTTAAAGGCAGAGATTTTTTACCAAAATTGGGAGGATTTTTTGGATATTATCGCAAAGATATCAATTGAAACCAGCATTCTGCCTCGACAGGTGCAGGCAGTCGCCACTCTATTGGACGAAGACAATACGGTTCCTTTTATAGCCCGATACCGTAAGGAATGGACAGGAAATCTGGATGAGGTCCAGATCCGGGACATTGAAAGAAAGCTGAAATACTACAGGGTATTGGAAGAAAGAAAAACCGCCATCCTTGAAAGCATTGAAAAACAAGGAAAAATGACAGAAGAACTGAAAGAAAAAATTATTGAAACTGAAAAACTTCAGGAATTGGAAGACCTTTATCTTCCCTATAAACCCAAAAAAAGAACCCGGGCAACCATTGCAAAAGAAAAAGGACTTGAGCCTCTGGCTGAAAAAATTCTGGATGAAGCGCACCCTGAAACTTTTGCCGCTTTCTATGTGAGCGAGGAAAAAGGCGTCAAAAATGTGATTGAAGCCCTTCAGGGAGCTATGGATATTGTGGCTGAGCAGGTAGCCGAAGACGCTGAAGTCAGAAGTTTTACCCGAAAAGCAGTCTTAGCGGAAGGAATCATGGTGGTCAAAGCAAAAGAGTTGAAAGCCAATAGTGATTTTGAAATGTATAAAGACTACAAAGAACCGATTGCGCAGATCAAGCATCACCGGGTACTGGCGGTCAACCGGGGAGAGAAAGTAAATGAACTGTCGGCCAAAATCGAGTTTCCGGATGAATTGATCATTTCTAACATTAAAGAGTATTTTATTATTGAAGACAACCGGTTTATCAATGAAGCGATTGAAGACAGCTATAAAAGGCTGATTAAACCCAGCATTGAACGGGAAATCAGAAATATTTTAACTGAAAAAGCTGAAGAACAGGCGATTACTGTTTTTTCTCAAAACCTGAGTAAGCTCCTGATGCAGGCTCCGCTTAAGGGTCATGTTATTCTTGGAGTTGATCCCGGAATCAGGACAGGAACCAAAATCGCCGCTATCAGCCGCCACGGAGAGTATCTGGCCTATGGGCTTTTTTATCAGGAAAACCTGGAAGGTTCTGCCAGAATTATTAAAGAATTTGTGGATAAATATAAAATTGAAATCATTGCTATTGGAAACGGTACCGGATTTCGCGATGTAGAAAAAGTAGTGGCATCTACTATTAAAGCCTATCAGCTTCCCGCTAAATACACAGTTGTGCCTGAAACGGGCGCCAGCGTTTATTCAGCCAGCGATATTGCCAGAGAAGAGTTTCCTGATCTGGATTTGACCATCCGGGGGGCTATCTCGATCGGAAGACGGATTCAGGATCCGATTTCAGAACTGGTTAAAATTGAGCCGAAATCTCTTGGAGTGGGTCAGTATCAGCATGATGTGGAACAGGGAAGGCTTTCGGAAGAACTGGATAAAGTGGTGGAAGACTGCGTGAATAAAGTGGGGGTCAATTTAAACACCGCTTCTTATTCTTTATTAAAATATGTCTCAGGAATCACCAGCGCAACCGCTAAAAAAATCGTGACTTACCGGAAAATGAAAGAGGCTTTTAAAAGCCGGGAAGAGTTTAAAAAAGCCTTAAAAATTTCAGAAAAAGTCTATGAACAGGCCGCGGGATTCTTAAAACTGCCCGAAGGCGAAGACCCTCTGGACAATACCTGGGTACACCCGGAAAGCTATCCTCTGGCAAGAGAAATCCTGAACTACAAAAAAGAAAACAGGATTGTACTGGACCAAAAAACTCAGGCAGAACTGATGAGAAAATTTAATGTAGGAGCGGCAACGGTTCAAGATATTATTACCACTCTTGAAAAACCCAACCTCGACCCTCGGGACGATGTGGAAAAACCAATTTTAAGGGAAGAAATATTATCCATCAAAGACCTTGCCAACGGAATGATTTTAAAAGGCACGGTCAGAAATGTCGTGGATTTCGGAGCTTTTGTGGATATTGGAATCAAAAACGACGGACTGGTGCATATCAGTGAAATCGGCGGAAAATACATCAAACACCCTCTGGAAGCGCTCCAGCTGGGTGATATTATCGAAGTAATGGTCATCGGAGTGGATTATGAAAGAGAAAGAGTTTCATTATCCATCAAAAAAATTGCTGAAATGAAACAGGAAACAGCAGTAAAAAAGAAATAAAAGGGTCGATCGACCTTTGACAGGGGTGAGGCATGCCTCACCCCTATTGGCAATCCTGCGAAAATATTTTTTCTGTTTTTTAATTCGAGTTTATTGAATTAATATTTTAATATTCAATCTTCTATAATTTATGGTTCTATTGAGGTTCTATTCTGTTTTTTCAAAATTCACCCTAGGTTCTATTGCTTTTTTTTCCTATTTTGTTAATTTTATATTTATCATTTAATTATTTTAAGGAGAAAAAAAATGAAAAAAATCTTATCGCTTTTCCTCTTGCTTTTTGTTTTGATCGGGACTGCCTGCAGTAAAAATAACGAACCCAGTTCTGATCCTGTTATTACTCCAAAAGCACCGTCAGTAATCCCTGAAAAGATGATTGTCACTGTACCGGCAACCATAGCCAATAAAAGCAGATCAAGTTCATCGTTTTATCAATTCTTTGAACTCATTCTCTTGAGTCAGAAGATTATGCTTCAAGTTACTATCGCTAATGCTGTGATGATTGATGAAATTATTGAACAAAACAATCTTGTGATTTCGGACCAGCCTTATCTGGGAAAAAGCTTTACTGTTACTCTTGACTTTTACAACAAACTGAGATACTACGATTTAGGAGCGCTTGAAATTGACCAGAATACGCTGCCGATAGGAGCGGTTTTTCCAATTCAGACTTGCACCTATAAAAACTCGACTGATTCAAACTACGCCTATTATTTTGAATTTACAGCTAGTAATGATGGAGTTAATTTCACAACAGGACTTTTCTGGTCGGCTGACAAGAAAAAAACAAAAATTGTTTTCAATACAGTTATAGAAACAACTACAAGTACCGGAACAACGACTTCGACCGGCATTATTTCAGTGACTTATGACGATACATTGAAACAATCCGCTGTTGCTATTTTAGATGTAGCAAAAAATAAAGAAACAGTGATGAAATTAACGGAAGATCTTCAAAACACTTCCAATAAAGGAGTTTATCTTTCTTACGGCTATACAGGCTCAAGTCCTTTTATCAAATCATATGTTGATAATAACGGCGGTATCGTACAAGCCTATTATTTTTTCAGTTATTATAAAGAAATTTTTAACCAAGCCGGACAAATTGTCAAATCACTGGAATCAAGCAATGGAACAACATGGACAGTTAATACAGATATTACGACAGTAACAGGTGAAACTGTTTTTTATGAAAACAAATTTGATAATGGACAGTCTTATTTTCAATAGGCTTTAAATTCGAAAATTGAAATTGTATTGAGGGGCAGGGTTGAGGCATGCTTCAACCCTGCCAAACATATTTCTTTAAAAATAAATCTCATATTCTTTGATTTTCTGAAAAAGCCTCTGGGCAATCTCTGAATCCGCTTCTTTCAAGGTTTCATAGATCAAAAAAGCTTCTTTTTGATATTCTGTTTTTTTTGCTTTATCCCAGTGAAATGGGGGAATCCCGAGATTGATGATCCGATCTGCCATTTTTACAATCCAGATTTCTTTCGGCTGTTTTTTGATCCGCTCCAGGCTGTCTCTCATCCGCTCTTCTTTTGGCAGTTTTTCATTTTTTGAAAGCGCCAGAACCCCGTCGGCGGTTTCTTTTCCAAAAACCTCTTTCACTTTTTCATACCCGGCTTTTGTGTCTTCGATTGTATCGTGAAGGAGCGCTGCTGTGATCAATAAGTCCAGATTTAATTCTTTGGATGAATGAAATACCGCCAAGGCTTCAAAAAAAACCTTCACAGGATGAAGGACATAGGGCTGTCCCCCGGCTGTTTTCTGACCCTGATGGGCCAGGGCTGCAAAATCCAGGGCTTTTTGAAAGAGATCAGGATTAACCATTTTTTTGACTCTTTTTCGTTTCCCAGCAGGTTTTAATAAAATCAGAAAAAAGAGGATGCGGTTCATAAGGTTTTGATTTGTATTCAGGGTGAAACTGCACACCGACTGCCCAGAGATGGTTTTTAATCTCAACTGATTCCACAAGCCCGCCTTCTTCGGACACAGCCGCAACTTTTAAGCCTTTTGCTTCCAGATCCGCCTGAAATTCACCGTTAAACTCAAACCGATGCCGGTGTCTTTCACAGACCGTCTCAGACTGATAAATCTGATAGAGTTTTGTTTTTTTATCCAAAACAGCTTTATATTCCCCGAGTCTCATACTGCCGCCCAGATTTAAGACTTCTTTCTGTTCTTCCATTAAAGCGATTACCGGGTAGGCTGTATTGGAATTAAACTCTTCCGAGTTGGCATCCTGCCAGCCTAAAATGCTTCTGGCAAACTCAACCACCATCAGCTGCATTCCTAAACAGATTCCGAAAAGAGGTTTTTGATGGGTTCTGGCAAAACGAATCGCATCAATTTTTCCTTCTATCCCCCGGTTTCCAAATCCTCCGGGGATCAAAATTCCGTCCACAGTTTCCAGATCTTTTTCAGAAAACTCTTCTGGGTTTATTTTGATCAGATTGACTTTGACTTGATTGGCTATCCCGCCGTGGTGCAGAGCTTCAAAAAGGCTTTTGTAAGCATCGGAAAGCTCCAGATACTTGCCCACAATCCCGATATTGACTTCTCCCAGGGGGTTTTTAATAATATCGACAATTTTTTTCCATCGGGAAAGATCAATGGGTTTCGTTTTCAGTTTCAGTTTTTCCACGACTAAAGAATCCAGACCTTCTTCACTGTATTTGATCGGAATCTCGTAAATCGAGCTTGAAATATCCATAGCCTCTATCACCGATTTCTTGTCAATATTACAAAAAAGAGCGATTTTCTCGCGGTTTTCCTTGCCGAGCGGCTGGCTGGTCCGGCACATGATAATATCGGGAGCAATTCCCATGCTTCCCAGTTCTTTCACGCTGTGCTGGGTCGGCTTGGTTTTAATTTCTTTTGAGACCCCGATATAAGGAATCAAAGTGAGGTGGATATATAAAACATTTTCTTTTCCCACATCAATGGAAAACTGGCGGATGGCTTCCAGAAAAGGAATGCTTTCAATATCTCCCACAGTTCCGCCCACTTCAATAATCAAAACATCACAGCGGGTTTTCTTCGCCGACTGTTTGATCATACTCTTGATTTCATTGGTGATATGAGGAATCACCTGAACCGTTTTGCCAAGGTATTCACCTTTTCTTTCTTTTGAAATAACATTCTGATAAACCTGACCGGTGGTAATGCTATTAATCCGGCTGGTTTCAGAGTTGGTAAACCTTTCATAATTTCCAAGATCCAGATCCGTCTCCGCTCCGTCATCGGTGACAAAGACTTCACCATGCTGATAGGGAGACATGGTGCCGGCATCTACATTTAAATAAGGGTCAATTTTCTGGAGAGTCACTTTTAATCCCCGAAGCTCCAATAAAGAACCTAAAGAAGCCGCGGCCACTCCTTTCCCTAAAGAAGAACAAACCCCCCCTGTCACAAAAATAAACTTGGTGTCTTTTCGTAGATCCTGCATAACTACCTCTTTATTAAACTTGTTCCAGTCATTTCAACCGGTTTTTCTATTTTTAAAATCTCCAGAAGAGTCGGAGCAATGTCTGCCAGCACTCCGTCATTTCTGAGTAAAATATTTTTATTATCTGAAACCAGGATAAAAGGCACCCGGTTGGTGGTGTGAGCCGTCATGGGGTTTCCGTCTTTATCGTACATTTCATCGGCATTGCCGTGATCGGCTGTGATAAGAACCGGAATCCCTTTTGACAGAAATTTTTCCACTGATTTTAAAAGACAGCCGTCCACGGTTTTCAAAGCTGCCACCGCCGCGTCCATTTTCCCCGTATGACCTACCATATCGGGATTGGCGTAGTTGACAATAATCACATCATAAATATCTTCATCGATTTTTTTTAAAAGACTTTCTGTGACTTCATAAGCGCTCATCTCAGGCTGGAGGTCATAAGTCGGTACTTTTGGAGAAGGAATCAGGATTCTTTCCTCTTTCGGGAAAGGAGACTCGATTTGACCGTTGAAGAAAAAAGTCACATGAGCGTATTTTTCGGTTTCAGCCGTCCGAAGCTGGGAAAAATGGTTTTCCGAAAGCACTTTTGAAAGAATGTTTTCCATATTTTCCGGTCTGTAGGCTACCGGGAAAGGAAAAGACGCATCATATTCTGCCATAGTGCAGTAATGAATCTCAGGAAATGTTTTTCTTTCAAAACCGGTAAAATCTTTTAATCCCAGAGCCTGAGAAATCTCTCTTGCCCGATCCGGCCTGAAATTCATAAATAAAACCGAGTCTTTATCTTCAATTTTTCCAACCGGTTTCCCGTTTTCAATTATCACACACGGAGAAACAAATTCATCGGTTTCCCCTTTTTTGAAAGCCTCATCCACAGCCTCAACTGCCGATAAAACAAATCTTCCTTCGCCGTCCACCATGGCTTGATAGGCTTTTTCCACTCTTTCCCACCGGTTGTCCCGATCCATGCCGTAGTATCGCCCTATTACGGTCGCAATTTTTCCGATCCCGATTTTCAGTGTTTCTTTTTCAAATTCCTGAATATATTTTTTCCCCGAACTAGGGGGGACATCCCGCCCGTCCAGAAGAGCATGAATAAAAACTTTTTTAATTCCCTTGGATTTTGCCAGCTCCAATAAAGCGTAAAAATGCCGGATATGGCTGTGCACCCCTCCGTCGGATAAAAGCCCGATCAGGTGAAGGCTGCTTTGATGATCGAGTGCGTGCTGGACAGCATTGATAAAAACAGGGTTATGAAAAAACGATTTTTCTTCAATCGCTTTATCGATGCGTGTATAAGTCTGATAAACAATCCTGCCTGCCCCGATATTCAGGTGCCCTACCTCAGAATTTCCCATCTGTCCGTCGGGGAGCCCCACAGCCAGACCCGATGCCCCCAGAGTGGTATGGGGGTAATTTTTCCAGAGTTTCTGATAAGTTTTCATTTCTGCCTGAGCAATCGCGTTCCCGTAGGATTCCTCCCGGTACCCGAACCCATCCAATATGATTAAAGCCGCTTTTTGTTTCATCTTCTGTCCTCAATTTTTAAACCTAAAATTTAAAAAATTTCCGCCTCTTTTCATAGCGGTTTCCAAAATAGAAAAATTTTATTTTTGGATTTCAAAAAAAATAATTTAAAATAATTAAAATTTTAGGCATTGAAAATCAATGAATTTTAAAAATAGAACCTGAGGTTCTATTGCCTTTTTTTGGAAATTTGGAGATATTTAAGTTAAATTAAAATAAAATTTCAAGGAGAAAAAAATGAAAAAAGCTTTAATTGTTTTCTTTCTTTTTTTTGTCATGGCAAACTGCAGTACAAAAACCAGCGAGCCGACAGCCGGGACAACTTCCCCTACAACGGTTACCACAACACCGACAACATTACCCTATGAAAATGAATTTACAGGGACAGTAAAAGATATTACTGTTTCAGGACTGACACAGGGAAATCAGGTTTATCTGATGATTCATAATACAGGCACAAGTACAAGTACGACTTTGTATGATCCTATTACTCTTTACGGAGAAAATATTGAAAGTCTGAGTTCTGCTGATACTTTTAGATCAAACACAACTCAGCCTGTCTTAAAAGACAAGGTTATGCCGAAAATCAGCGATATTTATCCTGATAAATCGGTTTTAAAACAACCTGTCACCCGTTCTGCTGCTCCTTCCTATGACTATGGTCAGAGCCCGGATGATTACATCATTGGTCAAAAAAAACTTGGGTTCTGGGCAATGGATGGAGACGGAAATAATATCCAGATTCAGGCAACTTTAAAAGCAGTGGGAAAAAATACAACTGCCGGAACACACTCTGCTTCTGAAACAGACGGATACGCCTATATCTTTGTAGAGGATACAGAACTCCAGAGCGGAAGAATCAGCGATGCAACTATTCAGCAGATTGCAAATGCCTATAATGGTGCAACTGGAATCTACCAGCAGATGACCCAGATGATTGGATATGAATGGGGCGGAGGAACTTCAGGAAATGGAGGAATTGATGGGAATAAAAATGTTTATATTCTTCTGGCTGACTTAAAAGAGCTGAATATTGGAGGATACTTTTTTTCAATCGACAGTCTTGATGAATCAGAGGAAATCCTTCGATCAGGCTATCATTCCAATGAAAAACAGATGCTTTATATTAATACTAAGTCCAATTTTGATGCAAATCAAATTTTAACCCCTCAAACAGCTATTACAATTCTTATTCACGAATTTCAACATATGATTAATCTGAATCAGAAATTTGCAAATGACGGCGCGTTTGACAGAGCCTACGAAGAAGATGAAGTCTGGCTCAATGAAGCCTGCGCCATGGCAATGCAGGATATTTTTACTAAAAAATTTGTCACCGACCAGGATTACGAAGTGTACCGCACCCGGGTTCCTTCTTATTTAAATTATCCTGAAATGCCTCTATTGATGACAGGATCAGATTATGCTCAATACTATCTCTTTATCGCTTATTTAATGAGAAATATTTCTCCTCAAATCGCTAAAGAAATTATTACCGGCGCTGGAAGAGACTATACAGGAAAAACAGCACTGGTGAAAGCTTTGAATGCTGTCGGCAATACAGAAGGGTTTGATGTTCTTTATAAAAAATGGAAAGAAACCATTATTTATGATGACAATACAACTGCATGGAAAGGATACCCCGCAAAAGCCGAGGGAGATATTTCTTTAGATGGTTTTACGCTTCAAAGTCTTTTAAATATAGACTCCTCCTTTAGTTCCAGAACCTATCCGAATTATTCCTATTTCAGGACAAGTTATACCACTCATAATGTGATCAGGGATTATTCTACCCGTATTTTTGCGGGGAAGGTGACATCTTCAGGGGCGATTAAAATCCATATTATCAATGGAAGCGCTAACTTTTCGTATAAATTAATTGTAAAAGGGTAACAAGATGAAAATGAAAATAATTTTACTCACCGTAATTTCTCTCCTCGTTTTTTCTTTCGGATGTAAAAAACAGGACGAACCAAAAATAACAGAATACTCGACTCAGACTCCAAGAGCAGGAGAAATAGAGATTCCAGATTCCAGCATGAATACTTGGATTTCAGGAAGTTTTGCGGTGGGAGAGGTAAAATGGTATTACATTAATGCTACAGCGGGAATTAGCTATACAATCCAATGGGATGATTCTTATTCAGGATCTGGAACTTATACAGGAGACATTAAAGTTTCTGCATACAAAGAAGACAAAACAACAAGTTATTTTCTGAGTGCTGACACAGGTTATTCCAGTACAGTTCAAAAAGTTATTACCCCCAGTACAACAGAAAAAATATTTCTTAAAGTAGAAGGTTATTATACAACAAAAACTGGAACTTATGGTCTAAAAATAACAAGAGGCTGCGCTGTTTCTTACCCTCTCAATCTTTCTGCTTCAACAGGACTTTACCTCAACAAAGTTACACTTACTTGGGGAGCGGTAACGAATGCCTCAGGGTATAATATTTATCGGGCAGTCGATTCCTCAGCAGGAACTTATACTAAGCTGAATACTAATGGAGTGATTACGGCAAATTCTTATGATGATTTAACTGTGAGCAGTGTCTCAACTTATTATTATAAAGTAACCGCCTTAGATAATCTTGGATCTGAAAGTGCTCAAAGTTCTTATATAATGGGATACCCTCAAAGATCTTCTGCAACGGTTCCTTCTACTCCTACTGCTTCAGATGGGCTTTACTCTGACAAAATTGTCATTTCATGGAGTGCTTCTTCTAATGCGACAAAATATAATATCTATCGATCAACAAGTTATTCTGGTACTTATACCAAGATTAATTCTACTCCTCTTTCCGCAACTTCTTACGATGATAACAGTGTGCAGACAGGAACTTATTATTATAAACTTTCTGCTGTTGATAGCAATCTGCTGGAAACAACTCTCAGTTACCCTGATTCAGGATATCTTTCTGTTCCTGCTCCTACTTCTTTAACCGCAACTCAGGGTACACGCTATAGTTATGTTTTCCTTCAGTGGGAAGGGACACCAGGAACCACAGGATATCAGGTTTATTATAACACAATAAATGACCCTGCAACAGCCACCTTTCTTGGGTCAAGCACAAAAAATTTCTACACCCATACAAGCCCTGTTAAAGAAACGACCTACTATTATTGGGTCACAGCAAAAGATGCCAGTTCTCACTACAGTGTCAAATCTACTGGTGCTTCAGGTTATGCTTCTACGCTTACAGGCGATAGTTTCGAATCAGATAACACTCTGGCAGAAGCAAAAATATTGAATCCAATTATTCCCCTTCAATTTCATTCTATTCACAATTCTACAGATGAAGACTGGGTCAAGTTCCGGGCTGAAAGCGGAAAGACCTATGTTATTGGAACTGATTCAATCAATGCTACAGGAGTTTCAGGTGTAACTGATGTAAATACTGAAATGTTCCTCTATCAGGCTGACAATACTCTGATATCTTCAAATAATGACTCAAGCCTTAATACTGCGGGTTTTTCCATTATAGAGTTCACCTGTCAGACATCCGGCTGGTACTATGTGAAAATTAAAGGCTATAATGGTTCTCTGGGAGATTATGTTTTCGGAGTCATCCCTCAATAAAAAAATGGAGTTTAAAAATGAATTCTTTAAAAACAGTTCTGACTGCAAAGTTTAAAGCTTTAAAAGGATTTGAAAAAGAACTGGAAAAAGTTTTAAAATCCCTGCTGCTTCCTACCCGCAATGAGAAAGGATGTATTCTCTACAACCTTCATAAAGTTGCCGGACAGGAAGATGAGTTTCTCTTCTATGAAATCTGGGAAGACAGGGATTCGCTTCAGAAACATCAGAATTCAGACCACTTCATCAATGCTCTGCCGGAAATCAAGAAATTTTCCTCTCAACCGGCAGAGGTTGTTTTTATGATTCTATCGGATTGAAAAGGAGAATCAAATATGAGAAGAAAAATTCTTATTTTACTGACATTATTCATGCTCTGGTTTATTCTTACAGCTTCTAATGGGTGTGTTACAGAAAAAGGTGCATGCGCTTCTTATACATATTATTACTCCCAAAAAATATGTTCTTCCTGTGATGATACTGTTAAGCTCTACTGCGCTGGAGAAAACCAGGAATTTCATGAAAATACAACATGCGCTCAGTTAGGGTGTCCTAATAATTAAGTTTTAAGAAAACGAAATATATAAAAGAGAGGTTAAAAACCATGAAAAGAATTTTATTGGCTATTTTTTTTGTATTCATAATCAATTTATCGGTTTTTTCTGAGGAAAATCCTTCTGAAGAAAAACTCAGTTTAGGTTTTTACTTCGGATTGGGAGCAGGAAGCTGGGCAGATGTAAATTACGATAATCTGCCTTCTAATTTAGAAGTTTCTAGCCGGTGGACATCAGTTCATATGGTTATCGGAACAAGATTGAACTATATTCTTACAGATTATTTTTCCCTAAATGCAGGTTTTTCATATACAAAGAAAATGATTGGCTATGCGCTTATGACAATTCCTTCGGAATATACTTATTCTGAAAATGAGTTTTCTATTAATTATTTTGAAATTCCTTTTGGACTTCGTTTGGGAGATGTTTTTTTTGTGGGAACTGGTGGATATATTGGTTTTCAACTTGGAGATTCAGAAGGAAAAATCAATGATATTACAGGAACAGTTAAAAAAGAGTATCAGAAAAAACTAGATTATGGTCTTGGATTTGAAACTGGACTTAAAGGAAACGGACTTGAATTTTATATTCGATGGGAACTTGGACTTGCAAATGTAATTCAAAAAGATTTAGATACTGCAGGTTCTGGAATCAGTATGAAAAACAACAGTATTTTGTTTATTTTTGGATTTGATTTTGATTTATAAATCTATTTTCTAAAAACTAAAGACATACCACTGGTCGCATTTTTCGCAGAGGCCGGGGTAGTCTTTTTTCCAATGAGACTGGTAGATCACAGAAGACTTTTTCCAGAGTTCCTGAATATCATCTTTCAAGACATTTCCGAGAATATTTTTCCGGTTAAAATCCTGAGAGCAAAAACTCAGCGCCCCATCCGAATGGATAAAAATTTCTCTTTGAAGCTTCCAACAGGGGAAACGAACCAAGGGGGAAAGATCCACCGATTTTTCATCGGGCAGAAGGCGGCAGAAATCGTTA
>MIAO01000095.1 GCA_001829155.1 Spirochaetes bacterium GWB1_36_13
AAAATCCCGTTTCCATATCAAAAAGCGGGAAGAGCTCCGGTTTATGCGCACCAAGGTTTTCAGCGTAGTCCGAAGCATTATCACCGCTATGGGCAAGCGCTTTGAAAAAGACGGTCTGATCGCGCACCACCGGGATGTTTTTTACCTCACGGTCAATGAAGTGATTGAATTGATAGAAGGCAGATCATCAAGCCAGCTGATTGTGAAAGACATCATTGAACTGCGCAAAAAAGAGTTTGATGAATACAGAAAGCAGGAAAGTTTTGAGCGGATGTATTTTTACGGTGATATTTACAACAACAATCTGGTGGAAATTCTTTCCGATGAGGAAGTGGATATGGCGAAAGAAGAAGAAACCGGAGACCCGAATATTTTCAGGGGGACTCCATGCAGCCCCGGTTTTATCAAAGGCAAAGCTAAAGTAGTGCTCACTACCGAAGACGCTGATTTAAACGGGGAAATCCTCGTTACCAAGCGGACCGACCCCGGATGGGTGCCTCTTTTTCCATCCATCAGCGGGCTGGTAATCGAACGGGGTTCTGTCCTCTCTCACTCGGCCGTGGTTGCCCGTGAAATGGGAATCCCGACTATTGTAGGCCTCCGCAAAATCACCGATAAAATCCAGACCGGCGACCTCCTCGAAGTGGACGGCTCTACAGGAGTGGTGAAAAAAGTGTGAAAAATGGTTTTTGGGAGATAGAAAAGTGATATTTTTATAATTTAGCAGTTTAGTTTAATATACACAACTGAATATAAATTGCAAAATTTGTCATTCCGGTTTTTGATAGCAAAAGACCGGAATCTGTAACTTAAAATGATTATTTTCAATAGATTCCAGCCTTCGCAGGAATGACAAAGAGAATAAAAAAATGCTCAGATTTTTGCAATTTAAAATCATTTCAGTATAGAATTATTTTTTAAACGAATCATTTCTTTTGAAGTTCCAGATATTTTTTATATTCTTGATCTGCCAGATCAAAAAGTCCATTGCTTTTATAAATAATCACTTTTAATAAGCTTCTCATTTCAGGATCATCTGTGCTTTCATCCACTTGTTTGATCTCTTTTTTAACTTCTTCGCTGAGTTTATCTTTATCTTTTGGTTTTTTTGAACTGCTGAAAACCATGGTGTCGTTGTCTGTTACGGATTTTTTCCCGTCTTTTATCATTTGGATAGACACAGCATTCATTCCTTCCAGTCCTTTTTCGGTCAGTTTGAAACGGGATTTTTTCTGGATTTGATATTTACTGCCGTCTTTTAAAATCAAAATAATTTCAGATTTTCCGCCAACTGAAATGATAGTGCCGGATTCCAGTGATTTGAATTGAACAGGTTTAATTTTTTGTTTATCTTTGGTGATTTCAATAGAACCTTTAAAAGAATAAATCGCCGCAATTGTTTTTTCGGATGCGTCAATTTTTGTAAAAACTGAAAAAGTAATTAATAGTAATAAGATAAGTGTTTTTTTTAACATATTTTTCTCCCGTTTTTTTTGTAAAAAATACAATTCTTTTGATAATAATATATGCTAAAATTTGTATTTAACCAAAAAATTAATAAAAAATGGGTAAGGTTTTTTAATTGTTAAAATGAAAATAAGAAAGGATTGTCTTTTTTGAGTGTAAAAAGTGCCGCGAGGTAGAATTGAACTACCGACACGAGGATTTTCAGTCCTCTGCTCTACCGACTGAGCTATCGCGGCGCTTTTGACTATTTAAATATAGCAATTGAAATTCAAGAAAACAAAATTTTTTTAAAAAAATATAAGGGATTGAAAATAAATATATCCTATGAAATCTACTCTATCGTAACAAAATCGGAAGATTTAAAAGTAAAGGTTGTAAAAGAAAAAGAAGAACAGGTAAAAAAGCGTAAAAAGGGGAATTAAAGAGTTACTTAACCTCGTCCCACATCTGCTGGAGAACCGCGGTAAGCGTATCCTGCTCTTCATTTCTGAACTGCATGAGTTTGGGAATGTTTTTAAGAAAGTCTTTGACAAAAATCAGTTCATTTTCGCTTTTACGATAAAAATGCAAAGCTTGATAAGCTGTGGAAAGAAAATAACGGTATAAAATATTAAAAGGATATTTTTGAGTCATTTTTCTGAAAATAAAAAGAGTTTTTATCTTTCTTCCTGTTTCCTGATAAATCAGACCTTTATAGAAAAGAGTCTTTTCTTCTCCTATGAAATTCCGGTAAAGCTTGACCAGACGGCGGGCAATGGTATATTTTTCAGATTTAATTAGAATATCAATTAATTCTTTTTTAAAATCAGGATCATAAGGGAAGCGGATGCTTCCAATCCTTGAAAAACGAAACGCAAGGCTTGTTTTTTTCTGTTTTTTGGACTCTTTAATCAAATTATTCAGGTTGTTTTTTAAAGGAAAGGCAACAGCGATCCGTTGAAGGGTTTTCAATTTTTTTTCATTCAGGCGCAGAATGTCATAGCATTCAGCCAGAAGAGAAAGAATTCTCATGTCTTTTTCTCTGACTCTTTCAAGCATCAACACTGCTTCCTGAAATTTTCCCTGATTACAGTAATTCAAAGCCAAATCATGAGCAATATCGGGAGACTTTAAATCTAAAATCATAACAAACCTGCTTTCTCTTTATCAGTGATAAATATCGATTTTTTTGGAATCAAAATTGAATGCTATTCAAAAATTTTATTGAAGAATCTGAATCCCGACAGCGGTCAAATCATCTTGAAAAAAAGGCTTTCCGACAAAGTCTTTTAGAGACTCCCGAAGAGAATGAATAAAATTTTCAAGAGGAAGATAGGAATTATTTTGTATAAACGATAAAAGCCCGGTGTCTCCAAATTCATCCCCCGTGGAGTTAAATTCTTCTGTCAGCCCGTCGGTATAAAAAAGGAGCCTGTCGTTTTTTTCAAAATTAATATCATAATAGTGATAAACCGTTTTTTCAAGCATTCCGATCATTTTTGAATTTTTACCGAGTTTATGGATTTCATTCCCTCTCATAAGGTATTGGGGGGGATGACCTGCCGAAGCGTAAAATATTTTTTTTTCATAAAAATCAATTTCTGCTGTAAAACAGCTGAAAAAAATACTCAAATTAAAATACTGTTTATAAAAAACCTGATTGAGATGAGAGAGAATATCAGAAGGAGATGAAGAAGTATTTTTAATTTTCTCATATTCGCTTTTAATCAGCATAGTCGCTAAAGCCGCCTGAATGCCGTGCCCAATTGCATCCGCTATAAAAACTCTGATAATGCCCTCTTCCATTTCAAAAATATCATAAATATCGCCGCCGATTTCATTATGCGGCTGATAAATGGTTTTGATTTGAAGGTTTTGAATGTGTGAAAAAGAAAAAGGCAGAAGATTTCCCTGAATCTGTCTTGCCAGCGCCATATCTTCGGATATCATCCGCTCTTTTTCCAGAAGCTTGTTTCTCGCTTCCTCTATTTCATCATAAAGTTTCGAGTTGCGCACAACAACGCTGATCTGAGCCACAAAACGGGTAATAGAGTCCAAATCTTCTTCTTTTAAAAAAATAGGCGTGGAATGAGAAAAAAGACTGAAAGCCCCAATCACTTCTTCTCCTACTAAAAGAGGAATGTTTAAAGCTGTTCTCAGTTCTAAATCCTCAGCCACTTTCCGGTTTAATGGATTTTCAATCAACTCCGGTCTGACATCCGGAAAATAGGACATCTTTTTTTCCAGAATAGTTTCTCCGATTCTTCCGCCTTTTTCAAAATTGAGCGGAAAATATTTTCCTTCCATTTTTTCCTGTTCATGCTTAAGCCGTTCTGGAAGACGGTATATTTCTACTTTATAAGTTTTCAGGTCTTTTTGAACAAAACTCAAACCAAATCCTTCAAAAGAAAAAGTATTTTTAAGATATTCTATAATTTTATTAAAGACAGAAACAAAGTCGAGGGACAATATCAGATCTTTTGTAATATCATTGAAAAGAGAAAGCTCATTTTTTTTTGCTTCTATTTCCTGATAGAGTTTTTTGTTTTTCAAAATCACGCCGATCTGGGCGGTAAATTTCTGAATGGACTGAATATTTTCAGGGGTAATAGAGATGCTTCGGGAGCTTGCCGTCAGCGTAAAAGAACCGATGACTTCATTTTCTACCGGTATCGGCATATGAAGGACACTTTTGATTTGATACTCTTCTACAATATCCTTGTCCATTGACTGAGGAAAGTAGGTGGTATCAATATCGGTAACAAATAAAGGTCTGTTGCTGAGAATTGTCACCGAAGCGATTCCTCCTTTCAAAGGATCTAAAGAAAACTTATCCCCTTTTCTGATTTCAATCCGGTTTAAAAACGATCTTTTCGGCATCTGCCAGATTTCAACAATATAATTCTGCCTGTTTTTATCCACCAGCCCCAGTCCCAGTCCTTCAAATCCGTAAGTGTTTTTAAGATAGTCTGCTATCTCTTTGATAATTTCATCAAAATTAAAAAAAGAACTGATTTTTCGGACAATTTCCCCAAAAGTTTCGAGTTCTTTATGAGAAGCCATCGCATCTTCATTCGATTTGATATTTCTTATGATCGGCAGTATCTGGGAAATAAAAAAATCCAGCGATTGAATTTCTTTTGGTTTAAGTGAAAGAGAAGCCGAATGTGTGGTCAAAGTAAGAAAGCCCACACAACTTTCTTTTGTTTTTAAGGGAATCTGTAAAAAACTTTTAATTTTAAGAAAAGATGTAAATTTTTGATTTTCATTTGATTTTATTAATTTAGAAGAAAAATCAGAGATAAAATTCATCCTGTTTAAATTGTCAATTAAAACAAAAGGATAGGGTTTCCCGATTTTTTCTTTACAAACATCCTGAAACTCTGGAAGCATAGAAAAAGCAGAAACAATGGGATTTTCGCCTTTTCCCCTGTAAAGCGCCAGCATTGCTCCCTCAAACCCGAATTTAATAAAAAGAAAAGAACTGATTTTTTCAAATAATGTTTCAATATTTTTTAAACCCTGACATTCCTGAAGTACCTGACTCAACTGCAAAAGATCAAAAGAATGCGCTTCTGCCTGACGATAGGCTGTTTTAAACTGAGAAAGCGCTTTTGATATTATTTTAAAATAAAAATATGAAAAAACAAGGGAAATAATCAAGATTCCCGGCAGAAAAAACACAAGATTGTCAAATAGATGAGAAGAAAAAAAGCCTTGAATGAGAAATAAAATCGAAAACACAAACAATGTCAATCCAAATATCTTAAAAAAATATATCCGGTTCTGTTTTCTGCTCATTAATTATTTCAGCTCAACAATCCCGCCGTCGAGCGCCAGAATAATTTCCAGTTTATTTTCCTTGCGGTAGTTTTTACAATAACTGTCCCGGTATTTTCGGGCGTTTATAAATTTTTCATAAATAGCCTGATCCCGGTTTGAGGGTTCGTGATGAAAAAGCGCCAGTTTCTTGACTCCTGCTTCAATAGCAAGTTCAACTCCAATATTGGCAGAAGAATGCCCCCAGTCCATTTTATGAAGCTCTGCTTCCTGAAAAGTGTACATCGCATCAAAAACCAAAAGGTCAGCATCTTTATAAAATCTCACATATTCTTGAATTTTCTGCTCGGAAAGCTCCCGGGAAGGATATTCTCCATCCGTTGCATAAACAAAAGATTTTCCATCAGGAAAATCAAAACGGTAAGAAAAAGAACCTCCCGGATGCCGCAGAGGAAGAATTCGTATTTTTACATTATTCAGCTGGATAAAACCTTCAGGGCTCAATTGAAAAAAACTCTTGAAAGAAGCCATATCGGTCATTTCCACAGGAAAATGATGTTTTACCTGCTGATCCGCCAATTTTAATTCCGGATCCGAATGCCCCGAATAAACATTAATGCTGAAAGAAGGGTTGTAAGCCGGAACAAAAAAAGGAAAACCCATAATATGATCCCAATGAAAATGAGAAAGAAAAAGATGGACAATACTTTTCTTTTCCTGTCTTTTAATCAGATCTAATCCAAGTTCCCGGAGTCCGCTGCCGGCATCCAGAATAAAATAATCATCCAATCCCTGAATTTCAACGCAGGGGCTGTTGCCTTTATAAGTATTTTTTACATAACTGGGAAGAGAATGGTAAATTTTCTCAGCATCTTCTTTGTTTTTAACAGGAGAGTCAATCGTTTCCATAAGAGCGGCAAGGAGTTTTTCCTTCAGAGCATTTTGCTGAAGCGGAGCAGGTATAGAACCGGTGGTCCCCCAAAACTTAATTTTAATCATTCTCAAGTCCTTTTGAAGTTACTATAAAAAAATAATAGTTTATAAAAAAAAATCAATTAAATTTTTAATACGCAAAGAATATTTTCGGAAAAAAGAATGAGTTTTTGGAGATTTATATGCCCCGTTTAGAAAGAAAAGCCAGAAAAAAATTCGGAGCCGCAATAGTCGCCCATAAAATGATCGAAGAAGGCGATACAGTGCTCATAGCGGTATCAGGAGGAAAAGACAGTCTTTTGATGGTAAAACTTTTTGCTGATTTTCAAAAAAAAGCGCCCATTGATTTTAAAATAATCGCTTGCCATCTTAAAAATGAATTGACCGAACCTGCGCTCCGGGAAAAAACAGCTGCCTATGTCGAGCAGGTTTTTAAAGATTTAAATATTCCTTATATTATTAAAAACCTTCCTACAGTCAGTGAAAGCAAAAAAGACAAGCCCGTCAGCTGTTTCTGGTGCAGCTGGCTCAGACGGACCTATCTTTTTAAAATAGCAAAAGATATGGGAATCAAAAAACTTGCTTTAGGGCACCATAAAGACGATATGATTGAGACTTTTCTTATGAATCTTTTTTATCATGGCAAACTCTCTACTATGCCGATGAAACTTCAGCTTTTTAAAGGAGATTTGAGCATTATAAGACCCTTAGGGCTTCTTCTGGAAAAAGAAATTGCAATTGTATCCCAGGAGATGGGTTTTATTCCTGCTACCTGCCTTTGCGCTTTTGCCGGGAATACCAAAAGAAATTCGATGAAAGAAATGATCTCTGAAATTGAAAAAGAAGTGAAATCAGTCAAAACAAATCTATTTAATGCCTGTGATTTTTCAAATATCGAGAAAGAGTATCTGAATTGAAAAAGTTTTTTATCTTTTCAGAAAAAGAGTTAAATTTTCATTCTGTATTTTTTTGATAATTATAAAATAATTTATATTGGATTTTAAATGACTTCTTTGGAGCAATCTTCTTTTTCTTTAGACGAAATACTGAGGAATGAATTGATTGAAGCTCATTTCCAGCCTATTATTTCTATAAAGAGAAAATCCGTCTGCGGTCTGGAAGGTTTATGCAGAGGACAGTCTGTCACAGAAAAAAAATTGATCCCTCCTTTTGCGCTTTTTGAACGGGCTTTGATAGAGGATCGTGTTTTGGAACTGGATCGTTTGTGCCGGAAAAGAGTATTGGAACAATTTCAGCCGATTTATGAAAAAAACAACACTGCCCTGCTTTTTTTAAACTTTGAAATATCCATTATTGATAAAGGAGTTGTCGGCTCCGGCAATATTGTCAATACAGTTCGAAAACTCGGTATTAATCCTAAAAATATTGTTATTGAAATAATTGAGTCTAAAGTAAATGATACTGAAGCTTTAAAGGATTTTGTTGCCACTTACAAGGACTATGGTTTTTTGATCGCATTGGATGATTTCGGCGCCGGACATTCCAATTTGGACCGCATCGCCCATGTCAAACCGGATATTTTAAAAATAGACCGTTCAATTATCAGTAATATTGATAAAGAATATTATAAACAGGAAATTTTTAAATCTCTGGTCAGTCTTTCTCATAGAGTCGGCTCTCTTGTACTGGCAGAAGGAACGGAAACAGAAGAAGAAATTTTCACCTGTCTTGAACTCGGCGCTGATCTTTTTCAGGGATTTTATTTTAAGAAGCCCGAACCTGTTTCAAGCCATATTTTTCATATGCTTCAGGATAAAATTGAATACATTTCCTATCAATTCAGAAATACTGTACTTGAAAAAATAAATAGTCACAAATTTCATAAAATCAAATTAGATACGATCATGAATCATCTGATCGCCGGGTTGCTTTCCACTCCGCTGGATGATTTCGATGCCAGACTGAAAGAAATGATTTATGAGTACCCATCCATTGAATGCGCCTATATTTTAAACGAAATGGGCATTCAGACAACCGAGACTATTTTCAATACTTCAGACGCGCCCATCATAGAAAAGAAACTTCTTTTTCATCCTGCTGTCAAAGGAAGCGGGCATTCATTGAAAGATTATTATTTTTTTATCCTTTCAGGACTGAATCAGTACATTACCGAACCTTATATTTCCATGGCAACCGGAAGACTTTGCATCACAGTTTCTTCTCTTTTCAGAAACATCCACTATCATGAAAAATTTATCCTGTGTATTGATTTAAATCCGGATTTTATATAGGGAAGTTCTGAGGCTCTTTCTCATTTCAAGTGGTAAATTGATTTTTAAATAATCTAGTTTTCCATAATAGAAGGAATTTTGAAATTAATTTCTTTTTTTACCGTCAGGTAGTGTAAATAAATAGTTATTGAAAAACAATGTTTTAATTCCTAAAACTCCCCTTGTCTTCCTCTGGTCAGCGCCGATTAAACCTCTCTCTTTCAAAAAAAACAACCGTTTCAATGAAAGAGAGGGAAAGTTAAAAATTTTATTCTTCCACTGGTTTCATATGCGGGAAGATTAAGGTATCGCGGATGGAAGGAGCGTTTAAAATAATCATCATCAATCGGTCAATTCCGATTCCCAATCCTCCGGTAGGAGGCATTCCGTATTCAAGGCAATTGACAAAATCAGAGTCAAAATACATGGCTTCGTCATCTCCGCTTTTCTTTTCAGAGACCTGCTCCATCAGTTTTTCTTTCTGAAGGATCGGGTCGTTTAACTCGCTGTAGGCATTGGCATGCTCTCTTCCGGCAATAAAAAGTTCAAACCGTTCCACAAAAAGAGGGTTGGAAGGGTCGTTTTTGGCTAAAGGAGTGGTTTTGGAAGGGTAGTGGGTGATAAAAACAGGTCCTTCCAGCATGGTTTCCACTTTTTCTTCAAAAAGCGTGTTAAAAAGTTTCCAGTATTCCATTCCTTTGATTTTATCCGCAGGAAGCCCGGCTTCCACCGCTTTCTTTTCCAGTTCATCCCGGTCTTTGACCTGATTGATGTCGATTCCTGAAAATTGTTTCACGGCTTCATCCATGCGCAGGCGTTTCCAAGGCACGGTAAAGTCAAGGGTTTTTCCCTGATATTCAATGACCGTACTTCCTTTTATATCTTTGATTACGCTGGCGATCATCTCTTCGGTCAGTTTCATCATGTCGTTGAAATCGGCATAGGCCTGGTAAAGCTCGATCATAGTAAACTCAGGGTTGTGGCGGGTGGAAATTCCTTCGTTTCTGAATACTCTGCCCATTTCGAAAATTTTCTCAATACCGCCGGTAATGATTCTTTTCAGATAAAGCTCAGGGGCGATTCTTAAGTAAAGATCCATGGAAAGCGCATTGTGATGCGTAATAAAAGGCTTAGCATTTGCTCCGCCGGGAATCTGCTGAAGGATAGGGGTTTCTACCTCAATGAAATCTCTTTGGTAAAGATACTGGCGGATGGCTTGAATCACTTTCGCGCGGATCACAAAATTGTCTTTCACTTCAGGATTGACAATCATATCTACATACCGCTGACGGTATCTCGTTTCAACATCGGTCAGCCCGTGAAATTTTTCAGGAAGGGGATTAATAGCCTTGGATAAAAGAGTGACTTCAAACGCATTGACCGTGGTTTCTCCTTTATGGGTCTTGAAAACTTCACCTTTGACTCCGATCATGTCGCCGATATCGATTTTTTTCTTTAAAAACTCATACTCGTCTTTCATCTGCTCGATATGCCCGAAAACCTGAATATCTCCTTTAGAATCCCGAAGCGTCATAAAAAGGGATTTGCCAAAGACTCTTTTTAAAATCACTCTTCCTGCCAGATTGACTTGAAAAGGGGTTTCGTTTTCCTGAAATTTCTTTAAAACATCAGCTGAATAGTCTGACGGGTAATAACGAGGAGGATAGGGATCTTTACCCATTTCCCTGATTTCCTGAATTTTTTGAATCCGAATTTCGCTTTCGCTGGATGACATAGGCGCCTCTTTCTCATTTTTTTATAAAATTCCGCTTTGTTGCAATGTCAGAGCCTTTTTTTTTTGCAGCAAAGCAATAAAATTCCATTAAAAAATAATAAAATTCAAAGCTTTTTTTAAGCCGAATCCAAAAAAATCAGAAACAAGTCAAAATAAAAAACAGAATAAATCAGCCATAAAGGGGGAGGGATTTTTTTCTGTGGCAGTATTTTTCGGGTTATTTTATTTGCAAGTTTTTTTAACCTATCGTTTTCTCATTTCTCTTATTGATCCATTTCTCGTTTTAATCGAATATTCCTTATTTCAGATTTTCCTGAGGGTGGCAAATCCAAACCCCCTAACCCCCTTATCCTTAAGTCTTTAAGGACAAGTCGGACAGGAAAACCCTGCATCGTGCAGGGTTAAAGAAATGAAAATTTCCCGACCTTCGGCAGGCGGTCACTGAGCGGAGCCGAAGTGACACCTCGACTCCGCATCCTTGCCACAAAAAAAATTGCTGCCGTAAAAAATGCTCAAAAACAAATTCTCTCAATAAAAATCAAAATCTGCCGTTTTTTTATGGTAAAAACGAAAGGATAGAACCATGCCCTGGGCTTATATTGATCAGACAGGAAAAATAAAAATAGATGCGTATTTCAAAGAAGCCGGAAAACACTCCGAAGGAATCGCAAAAATCAAGATGAACGGAAAATGGGGGTTTATCGACCGGCTCGGCGGGATGCTCCTGCAGCCGAAATATGATGATGCAGGTAATTTTAATCATGGTTTGGCGCCTGTGGCTCTCAACGGAAAATGGGGATTTATCAATATCGAGGGCGAAACCATCATCCCTTTTGATTATGACTATGCATGGGATTTTCAGGAAGAACTAGCGGCGGTCAGTATCGACCGGAAATGGGGATTTATCAATCCGGAAGGCAAAACGGTTTTTAAACCCCAGCTGGATTTTGTCTGGAGCATGAGCGAGAATAAAATCATCGCTTCGCTAAAGAATGTGTGGTACTGTTTCGGAAGAAACGGGAAGATTATCTATAAACCCAATTTTGATTTTGTCGGGTCATTTCATGACGGCATGGCAAAAGTCAATATTGGCGGGAAACGGATCGGACACAGGCTGATTCAGGGCGGAAAATGGGGCTTTATTGACCGGACAGGGAAGATTATTGTGAGACCCCAGTACGATTTTGTGTGGAATTTTTCAGAAAAAACAGCCGGAGTCTATCAAAAAGAAAACGACAGCTGGATTTTTATTGACCCAAATGGACAGACGGTTTTAAGCGTCAAGGCAGAGAGTCTGAAACCGTTTAACGAAGGGCTGGCGCCTGCGGAAATCAACGGGAAATGGGGATATATCAATTCATCTGGAAAAATGCAGATCGAAACCCTTTTTCTGGATGCGGGAGATTTTTCAGAAGGACTCGCCCCTGTGAGGGTAGAAGATAAAAAAAATGACGGATAAAATGAATTTTTACGGAAAGAAAAAGATTCCGTTTTTTTTTCTCATTGATTTTGAAATGCAAAAACCTGAAGTCTGGACTTTGGATGAAATGAAAAAAAGCGGAATCTGTTTTGATTTTAATGGAATTAAAAATGATTTTGAATTATTGGATTTTCCCAGTCATCCTTTTTCCTTTCAAAAATATCCCATCCCATACGATCGCTACTTGAATTCTTTTCAGGAAGTTCAAAAAAGCCTTGCTATGGGTGAAAGCTATCTGGTGAACCTGACATTTAAAACCTTGATTGAAACTTCTTTATCGCTCAAAGAAATTTTTTATAGAAGCAGGGCAAAATATAAACTTTTTTATCCCGGGCGATTTCTTGTTTTTTCACCCGAAACTTTTGTGAGAATTGAAAAAGAAACGATTTTTACCTACCCGATGAAAGGAACCATCGATGCCTCCCTTCCCGATGCTTATCAAATAATTATCAACGATCCCAAGGAAAAAGCCGAGCATGTCACAATTGTGGATCTTCTTCGAAACGACCTTGCGAAAGTTTCCGGCAATGTTTCTGTGGTCCGTTTCCGCTATATCGAAAAAATCAAAACCCATGAAAAAGAGATTCTTCAAGTCAGCTCGGAAATCAAAGGAACGCTTCGTCCCGGCTATCATGAAAGAATAGGCTCTCTCATTTATGACCTTCTCCCCGCAGGATCGGTGAGCGGGGCGCCGAAGCAGAAAACACTGGAAATCATCCGGGGGACGGAAGAAGATGAAAGAGGGTTTTATACAGGCATAGCCGGTTTTTTTGACGGGAATAATCTGGAAAGCGCTGTGCTTATCCGCTTTATTGAAGAAAATAACAAAAAGCTTTTTTTCAGAAGCGGCGGCGGAATCACATTGGACAGTGACCCGGAAAAAGAATATCAGGAATTAAAGGATAAAGTCTATGTCCCGATTGCTTGAAACTATAAAATGTTTAAACGGACGGATCTACAATCTGGAATATCATCAAAAACGCTTTAACCGGGCGCGGAAAACACTTTTCAATCAAAACGATTTTCTTTCTCTTCAAGATGAAATCGCTCAAAATCAGATTCCTGAAAACGGGTTATACCGTCTTCGAATTCTTTATCAAGAAAAAATCGAAAAAATCGAATGGATTGGTTATCAGAAAAAAATGATTCATTCTCTTCAATGCGTCATTGACGACAGACTTTCCTACAACTATAAATGGGAAGACAGGAGGGATTTTGAAAAGCTCCTCCTGAAAAAAAACAATGCTGACGAGATTTTGATCATTCAAAATGGGAGACTGACGGATACCAGTTTTTCAAACATTGCCCTTTATGACGGGAAAAAATGGCTGACCCCTTCCAAGCCTCTTCTTGAAGGAACCAAAAGAGCCAAACTTCTGGATGAAGGATTGATTTTTGAAGAAGAAATCTTTTTGAAAGATTTAAAGCATTTTAAACGAATTTCCCTTATCAACGCCATGCTGGATTTAGAAGAAAGCATGATTCCTGCGGGTCGAATCTGTACTCAGATTTAAAATCGGTAAAGGGAGGGGAAAATTGCTTCCAATTAAACTTAAGTATAGTTTTACAATGAAAAATTTGTTTTTATTACTTAAAGTACTTATTTTTAATCTTAAGAAGAAATTGAAATTTATTAGAAAAAAGAATTTAGAATAGAAGGTAGTGTGAAAATGAAATATTTATTTGTTTTATTTTTTTTCTTGTCGGCTCTCTTGATATCTGCTCAAAACAATTCTGTTCAATCCTCCCTTCAATCTCTCCAAAAAAAAGGAATTCAGGAAATGAATGACACGCTGGATACAATCAAAAAATTGGAAGAAGAAGTTACCAAAAACCCGAAAAATCCAATTTTGTGGAATAATCTGGGTTATTTCTATGAAAAAATCGGAAAACTCAATAAAGCGGTCGAATCTTATCAGGCAGCGCTCAGTCTGGATAAAAAATACCTGACTTCTCTCTATGCCCTCGGCAATATTTATTTAAAACAGGGAAATACAGGCGAGGCGAAGGTTTATTATCAAAAAACCCTTGAAGTCAACCCGAAGCATTGGGAATCTCTTTACGGCATTGCAATGGCTTATCAGATTGAAAAATCTTATCTTGCCGCCGCTGATTATTTTGAGAAAGTCATCAAAATCAATCCCGCTCAAATCGATACTTATTATTTTACCGCGTTCTGTTATGAGCAGTTGAGGCTTTATCAGAAAGCGGTCAGGAAATACAAGGAATTTGTTGTCATGGCTTTTAAAATGAAAAAGATTAAACTCTATCTTTTGTTTTTGGAGCAGGCAAAGAAAAAAGTAGATGAATTGGAAAAGAAGATGAAGGAGGAGAAAATATGAAATTTTGCGAGAAAAAAATAGGCGGTATCAGCATTTATATGTATCTGATAGGGATTCTTTTGATTGCGCTTAGTTTGCTTTTATTTGTTTTTCCGGGAAACCCAATCAGCAATTCAGGGCTTAAAAAATACCTTTTTAAAGACAGCGGAGCATGGGTTTATGAAATTGAGGGAGTTGCGCAAAATGCCGAGAGCATGAAAAAAGAATTTGAAGTCTTTGTAAAATTAAATTATCCGACCCATGTACAGGAAGCGGTCAAAGCTTCCAAGGAAATCTGGAATGAATTTATTTCCAGAAGGGAAAAACAGGACGCGATTATCTATGAAGCGCTCAATGCAAAGTATCTGGAAGACCCTGAATTTGTGTATTTCTTTAAACAGGGAATGAGAGAAGCTTTGGTGAAAGGATACCTTTATAAATCCATCCCTAATATTGACAAGATTAAAGATACCCAGTATTCGGATGACCGTGTTTTTATTGAAGAGCTTTATAAGAAAAATAAAGCGGTTTACGATGAGAAGAAAATCTCAAAAGACGATGCAATTAAATCGCTTCAGGAAGTTTATCTGAATAAAAAGAAAGCTGTTATTGATTATCTTTTAAAAGAAGAAGAAGATAAAGTCCTTGGTATGATTCAAAAGAAATTGAAAATCAAAGAAAATCAAGACTATTTTATTTCAAGCGAAGGGAAAAAAGATGAAACTAAAAAATAAAATCTTATTTTTTAGTTTCGCTTTTCTGCTTGTTTTTACGCTGGGATGTAAAAAAGATTATCGAAGTATTTCAGAATCTTCCAAAAAAACTTTTCTGGAAGCAAAATACGCTTTTGTGCAGGGAAATTTTCAGGCGAGCCTGAAGCTTCTGGAACAGGTGCTGGACGAAAACCGGTATTTTCTTGCCGGAAGAATCATGAAAATCAAATCTCTTTACTATTTAAACCAGCTTAAGGAAGCTCTGGAAGAAGTCAAGGTAGTGGAAGAATTTGTGGAAGATAATCAGACTGTGGATTTGTGGAAGTCAAAAATACTGGATGATTTGGGGCAAAAGGAAGAGAGCAAGGCGATCCTTCAGAAAATTGTGCAGGATGACCCTTATAATTTCAGGGCGCATTATGAACTGGCAAAAATGTATCAGAAAGAAAAAGATTTTAAAAACGCTTTTTTAGAGTATAAGGAAGCTTTAAGCATTGAGCCGACTCTTTTTAATATCCGCTTGGAACTTTTAGCTATCTATAAGGAATTGAAGTTTGAGGACAAGGTAAAAGCAATGGTTGAGGAAATGGGGAAGCCTTACCGTGAAATCGCAGCGGGAGAAATGGGTAAAGAAAAACTGAAGAAAATATTGGGGGAAAAGTAAAAAAATATTGACTTTTTAAAAAATATTTTTTTATTTGATTATAAAGACATTTGGTATAAAAGAAAAATTTGAGGGGTATGAAAATGGGCAGCAAAAAAATTATCAGCTTATGGATTCTGGTGAGCTTCTTCTCATCAATGATCGCTCCGAATATCTTCGCAGCGTATGATTATCAAAAATACAATCAAAAAAAATTGACAGAACTCTTTGACAGGGCAAAAACAGCCAAAGATGAAGGCGTTTATCAGCAGATTGTCAATACAGGGCTTTCTGTGATCGAAGCGGGATGGGAACAGGACTTTGACGCTTATATCAAAGAGCAGGGAATCGACCCGCAGCAGGCGCTTCTGGAAAAACAGGAAGAGCAGAAAAAATTAAAACAGGAACTTGCCGATAAGGCGGCGCAAGAACAGAAAAACTGGAAAATCAAACAGGAAGCAAAAAAAATTATTGAAGAACAGAATGGTCAAATTCAGGAATTTCAAGCCGGAATAGAGACAAAAGTAAAAGACTATATTCTTCAGTACTACGATGGCCGGGACGAAGGGATTAAAAATCTTTTTAATCAATATCTGGAAACTGAGGCAAATACCTCAAAAACCGAACTGTTAAATACTTTAAAAGAAAATCTTCAGACCAAACTGGCCAATCTGGAAGGCTATCATGACGGGATTGACCAGACTGTGGATGCGGTTTATAAAGAATGGGATATTGATTTATCCAATATATTAATCCGGAATAATAATAAATTTAATACAGAAACCAGTATGGATATTTATTCTCTGAAAGCAAATGCTGAAAAAGAGGATGCGGAGCTGGTAGTGGGCAATGTATTGAATCAGACCCAGTCAGGACTCAAAACAGTTGAGAGCAATATCTTTGACATGATTCAGAATCAGGTCAATTTTCAGGAAGCAGGAAACGGAAGCTATGCTGAAAACATTTCTATCGAACTCCGGAAAGAGCTGGAGAAAGGGATTAATCTCTGGAACCAGGCAAGACAGGATCTGGTCAATCAATACGAGCAAAAACTTCTGGCTGGAAACCAGCTTCTGGAAACAGGAATTCAGGAATGGGAAAATGTATTTGAAAAACTCCTGAAAGAAAGAAATACCTGGATCGAGAAAACCCGAAGCCAGATTGAGCAGGGTTTTGCAGAATGGGAAAATAAAACCAATGAAATGAATGCTAATTTTACAGATATTCAAAATAAATTAAGCGAATATTTAAGCGATAAACAGGAAAACTGGGAAACTTATGGTCAGCAGGTTTTCCAAAACCTTGCCTCTGCCAATTCCATGGTCAGCGATATTGAGAAACAATTGGTCTGGATGGATGAGACTGTGAAAGGAAGACAGGTTCAGATTGCGGATGAGCTGGCACAGAAAAACGCTCAGCTTACCTCAGTGGTGAATAACGGGCAGTATGTTTTTAAAAATAATGAAAATGCAGTGGTTGTAACCAGCCGTGATTTTACTGCGCAGGAAATTTATAGTTCGCCCTTAATGGTCAGAGTATTGGGATATAATCCAATGGACTATATTATGGCAGGTTTTTGCTGGGATATGGGGTGTGTTCCCGCTATTCCTCCCGCCTATGCGAATTACAGTCTTCCGGGAAATACATGGGCGACTGGAAACGGGACAAAAACACAGTATTACTGTAATGGGTATCCGATTGCAGACCCGCAAAGTTGTTCTTACTCTGACTTTCCAGGAGTTTTAACTTCATCGGTTGTAGCCGATCCTACTGTCATGAATGCAAGTGTGAAACTGGCTTATCAAGAATTACTGGGAATGAACTATGTCATGGTGAATGGGCAGCCTGTTTTACAAGTTCAGGTCAATGAAGCTTTTGGCAGCCGCTGGGTAAATACTGGAGGGGTTTGGAAGCTTTCTGCCGATGGAGTCAGTTATAAAAAAACTACTTACCAGATCAGTGTGGATCAGGCAAACCACCTAATGCTTCTATCCGGAGCTGTCAATAATGCGGGAATGACCAGTGTTGCCAGATGGATGGAAGAAATTCAGGTATATCAAAACGAAAAAGTGAATGTAACGAATTTGAGAAACCAGCTTCTCACCAGTTTTGCTTCTATGGAAGATATGTATCTGAATCAGGGATTAAATCCCTACAATCAGTCTGCAGCGGATGGGGTTTTATCCAGCGAGACAGCCAATAACAGCGATATGTATATGATGAGCAATGCCGAGTTTGAGTTTGAGCAAAGTAAAAATGAATATGAATATTTCAGAAAAAGACTTCTGATTGCTCAGGCAGTTTATGAGTATGCGGCGGCAGACAGCAGTTTGAGAGATACTGCGGCTGAAACGCTTCAAAAAATGCAGAATGCACAGCAGGTTCTCCAGACAAAGAAAAACGAGTATAATAATCTGACTACTCTTTTAGGCAGCTTTGAAAACGGACAGTATCAGACCGAGTATCAAAAACAAGTGATCACAACACTTCCAAATGGAGAAAAAGAAGTTTCCTATGTGACGGAAACCCTGACTTTAGAGGCGCTCCGGCAGCAGGTAGCGGCAACTCAAAGTGATATTCAGGCTATGATTACGGCGCTGGACGGAACCGATCAGACAGATGGATTAAAAGATCAATACAACAATCTTTTAAAACAGATGCTTCTGGCACAGAATGCAAGCGTGAAGGAAGGGTATAAAAAAGAAGGATTTACAGCCTATTCTGATTATACAACATTGATTAATGATTATTTTGATGCAATCAGCAGAATTAATTTTAACAGGGGAAGTGAAGGGACTTCTTTTCTTCAGAGTGTTTTCGGGAAAGAATCAGCCTCTAATCAAAATCCAGATACCCTGACCCGGGAAAACGGGGTGATGGAATCTTATGTGTCATCCAAAAACCAGCTGGCTCAATTTACTTCTTTTACCGGCTACAACAACGGGTTCTTAAAAACTGCTTTCAGCTATCTGGATTCAGCTTCAATAGATTATGAAAACCAAAGCAAGCTTTCCAATATGCTGGGAGTCAGCGTAGAAAATCTGAAAACTTATTATGCCGGCGACTGGAATGCTTTGAATCAGCATCTTTATCAAAGTTACAACAGTTTAAAAGCCAATTACAGCAATCTTGAGACCGGTGTTTCTTATATTTACGATAAGTATGTTTCCGGATCGGCTCAGGCGGTCAGCATCAGCCAGGCTGTGGTAGATTCAATTGCAGTTAAGGAAAATAATCTTACAACTTCTCTTCAAAATACTATCAGTCAGTCTGTTGTTGATATTTATAGTGAAATGGAAACCAATATTATTGCCGGAATTGAGGCTACTCTCACCGGAAAAACAGGCACTGTTAAAACAAAACTAGAATCTTTAAAAGATAATTTTACTTTAGAAAAGAAATTTACTGCGGATGATTTAAAGGCTTACGCATTAAGTTTAGGTTTAAGCTCTTTAATATCGGACGAACTGGAAACAAACCTTTTAGCCAGCGGTCTTGTTTCAGATTATGACACATTAAAACAAAATATCAAAAATCAAGTCTCTGCAAATCCTGAAGATGCCTTGATGAATGGGTTTATTGCCGATCAAATTCAAACTTTTCTGGAAACAGGAAGCGGGGTCAATGAATCCGAACTGAAAACTAATTTTACTTATCTTTACAATGTTTTTGAAAATCAGTGGGATAATCTTCTGGATTCCGCGTTCTTAAGCCTGATGAATGAATTTGAGCATAACGCGAAAAATTTCAATGCCCGGACTCTGGATCTGAATATGGAAGATGAAAATGGGGCGACGACTGAAAACAGCATTATCAATTCCGCAAAAACTCTGGTAGAAAAAGTGGTTGCCGGCGAAATCCCTTTGACCTCCGATATCCAGTCTCTTTATGAAAATGCGGTTGAGAAAATGACTCTTTATGTCCGTTCAGGTGGAACAGAACTTTCCGGCTGGAAATATTTGTCTGCGATATCTGATCCGGCAGGCAGAGCTCCTGAAATAGAGACTAAAATGCAGATGTATTCTCTGCTATTAAACTACAATCCAGCCACAGTAACCAATAGTTTGGATTATTTTGCTTTTCAAGATCAGGCAGCTTTTGATAACTATCTTGCCAGTGACTTGTTTTTTCAGTCAACTTATACGGCTCTCCAAACTGCTGAAAAAAACAGTCTGCTGAATTTGAAAAAGGCGATTGCAGAGCAATTGGATCAACTGGACGGAGAGTATTATCTGGTTCGGGCGGCTTCTCTCACTTCAGTTCCTTCGGTTTCTATGAAAGAGAGTATAGAAGTTTTAAAAACCTGGGATGCTTCTCAGGTTACGGTTCAGGGATATACGGCTTTGATTCAGAATGCTTCAAATGCGGTCGAAGAAACAAAAATCACCTCATTTTATCTTCTGGCAGAGTACCTCCAGAGAATAGAAACTATTGTCAATCAGGCAGGAGTAGAGTCTGCAAAACTGAAAGTCGGCAGCATTATCGGGTCGCTTGTATTCAAAAATGGAGACGGCTCTTTCAGTTATAAACAAAGTAATGTTCTCGGTCTTCAAATTGATGCAAATGGACAGGTTCAATCTGGTTTTTCTTTAAACACTTTTACACAAGACCAATTTCAGACAGAAATGAATCAGCTGAATCAGACTATTCAGGCAATGGATCATAAACTTCAGCTGGCTGACGAAGCATCCGGTAAAATCAAGAAAAGCATTCAGAACTATCAGGCAGCTGTAGATTCCAATACTCAAGGGCTGGAAGAAATCCAGAATGCGATTGATGCAAAGTGGAAAGAAATCCAGGAAAAAGACGCGGCATTGAAACTGCTCAATGAAAAAATGGATAAAATGCAGGCAGGTCTGAATCAAACCCATGCGTATTATATTGATCTGATGAATCAGATTGATAATCAGAATAAACAGGTGGAAGATGCCAAGCTTCAATACGATATTGCCTATGAAGTCTATGAATATGCCAATACCCCTTATCTTCAGGCAGAAGGGGAAGAGTCTTCCAGAGTGGATGCGAAACAGGTTTATGAAGAAGCGCTGGCAAAATTCACAGACTCAGAAACCCGGTACAATCAGCTGAAAAATGAACTGGCGGTCGATTCTGATCCAAACTGGCGGGCAAGATATGTGGAAGCTAAAATCAATGAGCTGAAAAATAATCCTGAATACATGAGCCGATGGACCACTTATGAAAATCAGGTAGATGCTTTGGTTTCCGCAAGCAATCTCTTGCAGGCAGTTGAGCAGAGAACCCAGTCTCTCCAAGCTTCTGTGGATGCGAAAAAAAGCGAAGTGGATACTTATGTCAGCCAGATGTTCGGCTATCTTTCAACCGACAAGATGATTGAAGCGCTGGGAGAAGACCTTTATGAAGAGTTTATCGGGAAAATGGGATCTTATAGTTTCAATAACTATCTTTATGCAATGGACCGTTATTATCGAAACACTTTGGCTCAAGTGGATAAAAACGGAAATGTGGCAGAGCAGCTCCAGAGGATTTTTTCAGCAGGCGGGACAGGAGACCCCTATGGAATTATGGGAATGCTGCAGGAAGTTTCCGGCGGGGATATAGAAACATGGAACGGTGCTACTTACACTGTAACAAATTGTTATCCGAATTATAATGCTCAAGGGGAGTTTATAGGAGGAGAAACTTGTGTTAATACCGTATTGCCTGATAACAGAAAACAGCTTATTTACAATATGCTTTCTCAGAATGCAGCGACCAGCCATGTGCATCAGAGTCTGGGCGAGGGATATAACGATGATACCCTGACAGCAGTGTTTAGCAAACTCAGCAGTTATCAGGGACAAAATCTGATGGGGCAGTTTGATTTTTATAAAAATTATTCAGACCTCTATCTTCAGTATTTGGGAATGATGAACCGCGGGGGAGCGGTCGGAAAAGATTCTTCCGAGATTAACGGGTTTCTTGAAAAATATAAAGATGTTTTCGGGAATAATCTTTGGAGTCCCGGTTATTTTCATATGACTGGAACCAATTACAAAGCCAGAGAACACTGGTATCAGGCTAAAGCTCAGCCGTTTTACAAAGTATGGCTGGGTGAAGGGCATGTGATCCATAACTATGCGATGGCAAGATGGAGAGCCGATGTAGATTGGAATTATAGAGTGCCGAATTCCACCCGTGTGGCGAATGTTGAAAAATATACCCATAAAGAAAAACTGGCGTATCAGGATTTACACTCTCTTCGGACAGCCTTGGAATCTGAAAGCAAGTTTCAGCTGAACCTGGCTGATATCGATGTCAATGATCCGGCTGATTTAAACCAGCTTCGGGATAAACTGGCTGCCTGTCTGGGAGTTTATAACCAGCAGGGAGAATACACAAAAGCGATTCAAATCATCGGGGCTTTAAATGCGGACAATGATTTAGACAAACTCCTTCTTTCACAGACTTTTTCTGAAGTGACTCTCAGAGGAAAAAGCGGCTATGAAAACGGAAAAATTGACTTCAGTTATATGCTTTCATCCGCAGTGAAAATTCTTTCAGGGCTTAACAGCCGGTCTATTGGAGATATGAAAGGGTATATGAGAGAAAATAATCTGGATGAAACCCTCTTTTTAAGAGAAAGACTGGCTTTGATTTCTGATAAGGCATGGGGACCTTCAGAGAGTCAAAAAATATCGGTGGTACTCGGCAATGCTTCTAATTTAAGCGGAATCCCAAATACCAGCGGAAATCTGACCACTACCATGAGTTTTTATCACAGACAGTCCAGTATTTACAATACACTGACTCAGGATATGATTTACGGAAAAAGCCAGGATTATGAAAACGGTTATGAAGAAGGAATCGGTCAGGAATCATTTCAGCTCATGATTTCTCAGCAGGTCCGGCTGAAACAGCAGGAATGGGGTATCAAGCAGTCTGAGTTTTATCAGGATCAAAATCAGTGGAAAGAAAAAGTCTATGAGATTTTTGACAGAGGGGTAGCAGCCTGGGATCAGGAACTGAATCGTTTTAAATCAGAATGGCAGACTTGGATCGATACCACAAAAAACAAAATGACAAAACTTGAATCGGCTGCAAAAGTAGAGTTGGCTTCTTTTGATAAAAAAGCGGCTGACTGGGCATCCAAATCTTATGAAAATGCGGCTAAGGGAATCGCGGTTGAGTTTTCTCAGGATCAAATCGATGCAGTGAAATCTAAAATGACGGAAGTGATTGAAAAAAGTGTTGATTTCGGAAGTAAAGAAGACCTGAAAACTCAAATCGATAAAATGAGTCAGGATGTGCTTTCCAAAACCAGCTCGCTGGGGATCCCTTCTTTTATGTTTGATAAGGCGAAAATGGCGGATACCAATTTTACATTCAGCATGATGAAAGACAACAATCTTTTAGGCGCAATGCAGAATCAGATGGGCGCAACCTTGAATCAGTATCAGGCGACTATTGCCAAAATGAATAACCTGAAAATCATGGAAAATATGGAAAAACTGGTGAAACAAAGCCGGGATTCCATCATTAAACAGGATCAGGAGTATTTTGACAAAGTAGTTCCGGGATTTATGAACCGTGAATTTGGCTACCAGTTTAACGGTTCCAGTTATTATCGGGAAGTAGTAGAAAGTGTTACTTTGATTGGAGTGGATTATAAGACTCAGTATATCGGGGCTTATCAGAAATATAAAGTACCGGATGTGACCATAGATATAAAAGTACTAAATAAAGATCGTGATGTGGTACAGTTTAGCCCTTCTTCAGTAGTAGAACTTTCAGATATCGAAATGAATACAGTTTATGATATTGCTACTGCTCAAGTAAATTTGCAAATTGAAAAAATTGAAAAAGAATTCCAAGAAAATGTAGATAGACAAATTAGCTCTGATGAAGGAGCAAAGGGAATAATAATCCAAGCTGTAGAAGCTCAGGAAGAGGAAAGAATCAAAGCGGAAGCGGGTTTTTCTGCAAGTTTTTGGGATATTCCAATTGCTCCTGGATTCCCTTTAAGTATTGGAAGCATTACCAAAATAGCGGCTTCTATTGTGTTGACTGCTACTGGTGCCGGTGCTTTATTGGCAGCTGGAATAATGGCGACCATGTCTTTTACCGAAAGTATAGCCAGAGGGAATAATTTCTGGTCTGCACTGGGCGGAGCTACGATGCAGTTTGCAACTTCTATGATACCGGGTGGAGATACTATATTGGGAAGTATTGCGAGTAATTTTGCCAAATCAACTTTGAATAATGTAGGCGGGCGTCTGTTATCTGGTCAGGGATTCAGTAGCTGGAAAGATTTTGGAAATATGATGGCAGGAAGTGCTGTTCAAGGAATAGCAGGAGGTTTAACTTCTACTATAGGGAAAGGTGATTTTCTTGGAGGACGAGAAGGTGGTTTCTGGTCAAATTTAGGCTCTACTGTTATAAGAGACACAACAACAGGAGCACTGGGGGGAATCTCTAATCGGTTAGTTTCAGGTGAAGGTTTCGATGGTTGGAAAGATTTTGGAAATGTAGTGGGATTAGGTGCTGCAAAAGGAGCTATTTCAGGAACAGCTAGAGGCTTGGCAACGGGTGTTGTAAATCAAATCAGAATTGCAGGTAATGGAAAAAGTCAATGGGATGTTGTCAATCAAACTAGAAATTATCAAAAAGGGAGTGCCTGGAATACTTTTGCGGCAAATTTAACTGATAAGGCGATCAATGGAATTGGAAATGTTTTTACAAACGAAATAGACCGGGTAAGTTTAAAGTATGAGATGAAAAGAAAGAATCCAAAGATAAGTGATGCAGAAATTGAAAAGGCTTTAAACGATAAAGGGGACTGGAAAAAAGCAGTCATGACTCAGACAAGTGAAATTATCGTTTCTGGAGTGAAAGATCTGACCATTATGGGAATTAATGGATTAGCAGATACAAAATGGAGCGAAAAAGACGGTAAATATAAAACGGATGAGGGGAAAAGTAAATCAGAACAACAATATTATAATAATTCTCTACAAAGTTTTGCGGGGACTTTAGGAGAGGTCGGAGGAAGATTAGGGGCTAATCTTGTAATAAATGCTATTGCAAATAATGATAATTATAAACTAGATGTTTATAAATTTAAATTTTCTCATGTAACTGATACATTGGGCTTTCTGTGGGACGCGGGAGCAAAAAAAACAGTTGAAGAAGAAAAAAAAGCAGAGCAGGATGCAGCGAATAAAAAAACTGAAGAAGCAAATACTCAAACAAAAATCAATGTCGATCAAAAAAATGAAGAAGTAAATGCTCAAACGCAAGCCAATGGAGGTCAAAATCTTAAAAAAGAAAAAACGGAGAACGGATTCTTATCTTCTGTAGGAAATTGGCTTGTTACAGCAGGAAAAAATGTAGGAAATTGGTTTGTTACAGCAGGAAAAAATCTCTGGGCTACAATTACGGGGGAAAAGAAAATGGAAGTTTGCAAGAATGGTTATGATTCATCTGGAAGATGTACCGATAAAGGAAGGGATCCATTTGATTCAACTAAAGACGGTAATGGAACTAGTGAAATGAACTTCTTTCAAGCATATCAATATTATAATGAAAAAAACAGGAATTTTACCCACAATTCACAAAAAAATCCATACGATATTTGGAGTACAATTAAGTCTTTTGCTTTTAAAGCAGATGATTTTGAAGCAGCAGTAGGTTGGGCTGCAAATGAATTTATAGAAGATAGATATTATTTTAAAGAAAAAAATATATCAGAATCTAGTCTCAGAACAAAAAAAGATAGTGAATTAAAGGCAAGTGAAGAGAGAATTAAAGAATTAACAAAGAAAGCTTTAGATAAAGATAAGTATGAACTGAAAAAAAACATCTATTCAAGAATTTACTAAAAAATTAATAAACCTGCTTCTCCTTGAGGTATAGAAGGAGAAGCAGACTTAAAAAAACGGAAATATGAATGAATATAAACAGGAAAATATTTTTTTTTATTTGTTTTTATCAATTATTTTTATCAGGATGCGGATCTTCTTATCCTATAAAAGTTTCAGAAATACTGACAGAAAATCCTGTTGTAGTGATTCTTTATAATGGGATTCCAATTATGTCTGAAAATGGAAAGGGATTAGATATCCTTTTAAAAGAAAAATTTTTAGAAAAATATCCCAGTTTAAGAATTAATATATTAGCTCAATTTGATGAAAATGGGAAGTTAAAATATTTCAAGTATCCTGGTTATGATTATTTATTTCTGGACAAACAGATTATTTCTTCTTCTCCAATATTTATTATTTTTATTGATTCTAAAATTGATGATTATATATATAATGATATAATAAAAGAAAAAGATTCTAATGGAAATGTCATAGAAAAAGAAGACCTGGATAATTATACAAAAGAAAAAAAGTTGACAATCAGTATAATTTATTATAATTTAAAAAACTCAAAAGAATTTAAATCATTAAAAAATTTTAAAAAATATGATGAACTGGTAAAAAAATATCCTTTGAATGAAAAAAGTTATCAGTTTGTAGATTTTTATTCTTCAGAGAATGCTTGTTTTTCTGGACAATATGTATCTCAGATTTTAGAAAATGAAAGAACTGAATCTACTTTGGTATCTTCTTTATTGAATAAAAATAATTTATTGACCAATATATTAGATATTGTATTTGTTTTATCCAATGCAGATCAGTCTGTAAAAAGATACCAGTATGCAATAAACAGCGAGAAAATTGTTGAAGAATTTACTGAGAAGATAAAAGAGGAATTGTATTTAATTAAAAATAAAAAAAAATATTATGATTTTAAATGGTATTAATTTTATTTATTTTGAAAAATATAAGTAAATTTTGAGGAGTTTATGAAAAATGTTAAAAATTGGACAAGGATACTTGTTTTTAATAAATTTTATCTTAAAAAAGAGGGTTATATAATTGTTGATAAATAATAAGAAAATTTTAATATTGCTTTTGGTTTTTTTATTTTCCTGTGAGGGAAAAATTGTCCGTTCGGATTTTCTGATAGAGGAAAAACAGATTGGCGCAAATGAAAAGATTCTGATCCTTCCGGTTACGGTTTTGAAAGGGATTGATCTGGGCACAGACGCTTTAAAAATTATGTTTGATACAATTATCAGCACAGAAATCAGAAAAGAAGGTTTTTCTATTATTTCTCCTGAAGAAGTGAAAGTCTTTCTTTCCGGCTCCGGGATAGAAACCAAAAATCTGGATGAAACAGAGCTGAATAAAATTCAGCCTGATACAATGAAAATGATTATCGAACATTTTCAACCCGCATATATTTTAAAACCTGTTTTTATTCTTCATCAGAAAGAAGAAATCTTAAATATTTTAAATATTTTTATCTCTCTCAAGCTCTATCAGTCAAATGGGGATAAAATCAGGATCATCAGTGATCATTATGAGGGGGAAAACGGGTTGGAGTCGGTTGTGATTCAGAATGTTTTAAATCAGTCTATTGAGAGGCTTTTGAATAAATTGATGAAGGAAGAGTAGAAGAGAATGTTAAGACTTTTTAATTCTTTTGCGGTGTCCTTTTTCATTTTTCTTTTATTTCCAGCCGGCTTTATTTTTTCGGAAGAAAACACTTTGTTTCTGACGATTCAGGATGCGGTTCAAAGAGGGCTGGCGTCTAATTTTGAATATAAGAAAACAATTTTGAAAAATAAAATCTATGATGAACTGATCAAAGAATACTGGAGAGAGTATTATCCTAAGGTAGGTATCGGAATTTCCAAAGATGAGGAAATTGTTTTAAAAGGTCAGGATACGCTTAAAAACACCATCAATTTCTCATTGGAACAGATGATTTATGACGGGGGAAAAATCAGTCAGGCAAAAGAACTGGCGCTGATCGAAAAAAAAATCAATCTCTATGACAACCGGGATATGGAAAATGTTATTAAACAGACGGTTGTAGATAGTTTTTTTAAGATTCTGGCGCTGTATAAAAAAAAGACGCTTCAGGAAGAATTTCTTTTTAATATTCAGGAGCAGGTGAAAATAGCCAAAGAAGAGCTGAATTTGGGAGAAATTACCCGTTTAGACCTTTTGGAGATTGAAACCAAATGGGAAGAAGAAAAATATCAGCTCAAAAAAATAGAGCTGGATATTAAGATTGAAAAAAGCAATTTAAAAAAAATATTAAAAGTGGAAGCTCAAAAAGAAATTGCATTAAAAAGTCTATTTTTTGAAAAATTCTCAAAAATGAAGCATATAAAAGATTTCTATCGCTTTGAAGATCTTTTAGGAATCGCTTTTTCAAAAAAGAAAGAGTTTGCGAAAAATATATTGGAATATAAAAAAGCAAAGCAGGAATTTGAACTATTAGACCGTTCTTATATCCCGACCATTTCGCTGGTGGGAAACTATTCCTTAACTGGAGAAAGTCTTCCCCGTGACAAATCTTACAGCATCGGGATCGTTTTCAACTTTACAATCGGGGGAAGCCCGATGAAGACGACTTATAATGAAGGCAGCAGTCAAAACGGGCGGGCTGGAGTATCGAATATGGGCGCAAATATCTCTATTCTGGAAAATATTTCTGTATGGGGAAGCCAGTATCTGGAAAAGCAGTTGAAAATATCGGAAGTTTTATCCCAAAACGAAGATATGAAAAGACAGCTGGAAATAGAACTCAAAACTCTTTACGAAAACATCGAAGATATTATTCAGTCTTACGAGATTCAGGAAAGAAAAATGGCGTTGATCGATGAAAGGCTGAAACTCTCGAAACTCAAACTGGAACTGGGAGAAATGAAAAGGCTGGATGTGGTGGATATCCAAATAGAAAAACTTAAAATCGGGTTGGAACTGGTGAATACTATTTTCACCTATGTTTCTTCCGCTATTAAGCTGGAAGCGGGAATAGGGGTTCCAATCGGTTTTTTTAAAATGTATGATATGGATATTGAATAAAAAATAAAGACGGAGAAAAAATGCTTCGAAGATGGGTTATGTTTTTTTTTGCAGCATTTCTGGTTGTTTCCTGTAGTCAAGAGGATAACAGTCAAGCTAAAAAAGAAGAAGTGAAGAAAATTGAAAAAGTAAAAGTAGGATATCCGAAATATTCTGAAATCGAAGATAAGCTTTATGTACTTGGAAATATTGTTCCTTTTAAGGAAGTGGCGGTGACAGCCGAAGTCCAGGGGAAGGTGAATTCGATTAAGGTTCAGGAAGGGAATATGATCCGGAAGAACAAGGTGTTATTGACAATTGATGAAGAACCTTTTGTTTTGGCGGTCAAGAAAGCGGAAACCGCTTTAAAACAATCGGAATCCAATCTGAATTACGCTGAGAACATGTATAAAGAAACTCTTCTTTCCATGGAGAAGAAGTTTTATGATATAGAAAAAATGAAGATCCAGATCCGCCAGACCGAACTGGAACTCAAAGAGAAAGAACGGGATTATAAAAACAAGGAAATTCTTCACGAAAAAGAAGGGATCAGTACCACTGTCCTCAAAAAACTGGAAGTCGAATACGAAGAAGTCAAATCAAAATATGAAATGGCAAAAAACAATCTGGATTCTGAGATGATCGGGTTTCGGGACGAAGATATTAAAAGGGAATTGGGATTCGTGCCTGAAAAAAAAGAAGATAAAATAGAAAAAATCAAAGAAATCAGGACAAGAACCGAGAAAGCCAAACTCAATATCGCCAAAAGCGAACATCAGAAATATAAGATTGAACTGGAAGAAGCTCAAATTTTACTTGGAAAATGTGTGATTCAATCTCCGATAGACGGAGTGGTGGGAGTGAAAAAAATCAATGAAGGGGAAATGATCCAAAGAGACAACCCCGTACTGGTTTTATTTTCCACTCACAAAGTCTATGCCGAGTTTGAGATTAATGAGGAAGATATTTACCGGATTAATTACGGGATTGATGTTTCTATGCAGGTGGACGCTTATCCCGGGAAAACTTTCAATGGAAAGGTCTCGGTGATCAGTCCTTTGATTAACCAGAAAACCAGGACCTCGGTTGTAAGAGTGGAAGTGGATAACCAGAAGATGGAGCTTAAGCCGGGGATGTTTGTCAGAGGAACTTTTTATCCTAAAAAGAAAAGAAAAGTCATGGTGATTCCTGAAAAAGCAATCTCTTCTTTTAAAGGCGATAAAGCGGATGTTTTTGTCTATAAAGATAATTATGTTATTAAAAAAAGTGTTTTTCTGGAAACCGAGAAAAAAGATTCTTATTTCGTGGTTCGTGACGGACTGTATGAAAAAGATCTGATTGTTCTGGAAAATTCGGGAAGTTTAAGCGAAGGGCTGAAAGTAGAAGCGGAAAAAATAGATTATTAGGGCAGAGGATGAAAAAAAACTTATTTCTTCTATTTTTATTTTTTGTTTTATCGGCGTGCTCGGGAAAAAACATTCTTGATTTTAAGAACCCGGATGTCAAAGATTCTTATCCGCAAAATAACGCAATGGGAGTGGATAATAATGCGAAAGTTTGGGTTTTATTCACGGAAGATATGGATAAAAATCTTGTGGAGCAGTCTCTTTCTTTAAGCGAGGAAGATTCCGGAAGCAAAGTTGATTTCCAGAATGTGTGGGAAGGGAGTAAAAAGATTATTCTCACCCCTGACCGTCCTTTGAAAACTTCAAGAAAATACAGGCTTTACCTGAAAGAAAGTGCGGCAGATGGAAACGGAAACAAACTGAGTGTTCCTTTTATTCTGGTTTTTACCGTCAATTCTGATAATACGCTTCCTGCAGTTTCTTCCCTTACGGTTCAAAATCTCACAGAGGGGACGGGGATCGTGGTGCCTTATATCACTCCTGCCAATATGAATAGCATGGACTGGAAGCCTTTGATTACGATTCAGTTTTCAGAAGCGATGGACACGAATCTGGCAGTTGCCGGACTGATTCTTCAGGATATGCCGGCTGAATATGAATGGCAGAATTCTGATTCAACCCTTCTGATTCATCTGACCCGTAAACTCGAATACGGTAAAAAATATACTGTTATGATCAATCCGACCGTGACTGATAAAGCGGGGAACAATCTCAGGGAGCAGTTTACAAAAGAATTTTATATCGGGAATGATTTTACGCATCCGGAAGTTTTGTCCATGATCCTGAGAGATGGAGCAAATTCTCCGGTAGAAATGGTTTCAAACAGCGCTATAGCAGAAAATATCAGTAAAACAACTCCTGTTCAGTTTACTTTTTCCAAACTGATGGATAGGGCTTCTGTTCAGACTTCTCTTTCTCTCTCGCCTGATCTGAATTATACATTGAGCTGGAGTGAAAATGGGACCCAGGATGTCCTGACTCTGACTTTATTTGAAAACAATGAGTTTGATTTTGGAAAAACCTATACAATTACAATCGGAAAAGATGCCAAAGACAGAGAAGGCAATACTTTTTTAGAAGATTTTAAAAAAGTGTTTCTGATTGGAACCGATTATCTTTCTTCAAAAATCACAGCTATATCGGTGGTGAATACTTCCGGAAGCGCTCAAAATATTCTGGAAGGGGATGTGGTGAAAAACATTCCTTTAAAACCGGTAATAACCCTTGTTTTTTCCAAACCGATGCAGGCTTCTTCCACCCAGACAGCCGTAAGTTTTACACCCTCGATTTCAAGTTCGCTGATTTATTATTCCTGGTCGTCTGATTTAAAAACCCTGACCGTTACAGTGGATGAAAAGCTGGATTATGGGGAGCTTTATCAGATTTCTGTCAGTTCCAATGCAAAGGACAGCACTGAAACGGTGACTCTGGATAAAACCTATAAAGGATTTTTTTATATCGGGGATCCGACTGATTTTCTTGCACTGGACACGGCTTCCCCTGTTGTAGATTTAAACGGGGGGACATGGCCCAATGCGGTTTCTCTGACACCCAGCCTGAAAATCACCTTTAATAAAACCATTTCCCCTGAGAGTGTGGTAGATAAAATAGAAATTTCCCCCAGTATCACGATTAAGCGGGAATCGGTGGAAGTCAGCGGGAATTATATTCTCCTTCATATTCCTCAAGATACTCCTTTATCTGCCGGCACAACCTATCAGCTGAAAATCCTGAAAGATATCTCAGCGGACAATGTATTGAAGACTCCGATGGCGGAAGATGAAATCCTTTATTTTACAACAGGCAGTTCTGAAGAATTTAAGATTATGAATCTCTGGCTGGATGTTGATAATAGTGGAACCAAGAATTCAGGGGATGTCGTTTTTATTAATAATGGAATAAAATCTTTTCCTGATACTTTTACCAGTAAAGTCAATGTCCAGACAGACGGGTCAAGCAATAAATACCTTTACCTCTATATTGAATTTTCAGGCGTAATAAATCCGGATACAGTTTTTAACTCGATTTCCCTGACCAAAGAATCGGGGAGCGGCAGTATTAATCCGATTCTGCAGAATCATGAATTTCTGCCTTCCATCCAGAATGCGGTCAAAGTCAAAGTACAGCTTTATAAACTGGATTCTCCCGGTTTTTATTACAGTGTCAAAATTTCAGGGTTGGAATCAGGGATTAAAAGCAGTACAGGAATCGCTTTGCCTGAAAATGCGGTAGTTGTTTTCGGAACCCAGTAAAGAAAGGAATACAGGTAATGAAAAAGTACTTTTTATTTGTTTTTATTTTTATGTTTTTTTCCTGCAAGTCTTTTCTGTTTCAAGACAAAGAAAGACCTGAAATTATTGCTTCCTATCCTTCTGTCAATCATGCGGTTGTTCCGAAAGACGGTACAATCTGGATCAAATTCAGCAAGGCGATGGATGTGAGTGTTTCTGAAATGGCTTTTTCTATTCAGGACGCTTCGGGTACAAGCGTGCCGGGGAGGATTGACTGGGAAGAAGGCGATACCAAACTGGTTTTTAAACCTCTATCCTATTTGAGCGCAAACGCGAAATATACTTTCGGGATCAGTAAAACAGCAGAGGACACCAGCGGGAACGATTTAAAAAGCGAACTAGTCTTATCGTTCTATGCTGTGGGAAAACAGGATGAAAGACCGAAATGGGTTCCTTCGCTTTCCTCTTTCTCGAAAATGGTTTCAGGGACTTCTCCTTTTGTCATTCCTGACAATGCAATTGTCAAAGGAGTGGACAAAGACTCAAAGATAAGCCTTTGTTTTACCAAAGCGATCGACCCCGCGGCAATTTTAAGCGGAGTATCGATTTCTCCTTCTTTCGCTTATTCGCTTCTTATGACCAATTCAGACACGGTGATTGAGATTACTCCAAACAATCCTCTGAATTATGGAGAAACCTATACTATTACGATGAGTGAAGGATTGAAAGATACGGTGGGAAACAAGCTTTATGAAGAAAAAAAAGTGATTTTTACAGTAGGAAATGATTTCATTGTCCCTAAAATCTCTTCGTTTTACCTGATCAATTCAAACCATAGTCTGCAAAACAGAGAGCTTTATTTCTTTGATTATATCGCAGAAGGCATGAATCTGACACCTTCTTTTGTCATTACTTTTAACAAGGCAATGGATCAGGAAAAATTTGCCGCGCTGTTTTCATTTTCGGTTCCCTATCGTTTAACTTGGGATGCTTCGGGAATGGTATTGACAGTTACCCTCCTTTCTTCTTTAAGTGAAGGTTCTACTTATAAAATTAATTTTGACACCAATATGAAAGACTCAGCAGGAAACACTCTGGACAAAGATTATGAATACAGTTTCAGAATGGGAAGCACTGCTGTGCCTCTTTCTATCTCTTCACTGACGGTGGACAGCGCTGATTTATTTACTTTGAAGGAAACCACATTAAATAATCAGAAACCTTCTATTGTTATTACCTTCAATAATCCGGTTCTTCAAAGCAGTTTTGCCGAGAATTTTTCAATCAGCCCTTCAATTAATAATAAAGATTATCAATGGAGCAATGGCGATGCGGTCAATGGCTATAAAACAGTCACGGTGGTTTTTTATGAAAATCTGGACTGGCATACCCGCTATACCCTGACTTTTTCCAAAGATATGACAGACAAAAGCCTGAATAAGATGGTTGAAGAAAAAGTCTATTACCTGAACATCGGGAATGACTATACCAAACCGTCTCTTACAAAAATCGAAACAGTGAATGGAACAGAAAGTCCTTCTGTACTGCTTTCTCTCTCCCCTGTGATTTCGTCCAACTGCAATGCGGATCCGGCTTTTTGGGATGATTTCCGGCACTGTATTGAGAGAAGCGATCAATTTCAGTTTGTTTTTTCAGAATCGATGGATATAAAAACTCTTCGGGATAATATCAAATTTATTTCCTATGATTCAGGGCAAAGTGTTTCTTTTTTAGTCACAGAGGTCAATTCCACTACTTATAAATTGATGCCTCAGGAACTTTTGACTTCAAGCGGCAGATATGAAATTGTTTTAAATCAGGATTTAAAAGATATACAAGGGAACTCGCTTGCAGGCACTTCTCAGGGAACTTATCGTTTCCAGACAGATGCCAATAATTCAAGCTCTATCGAGGTAACCGAATACGACCAGACGGGCGGCGGCACAAAAAGCAAAATCTGGAAATATCCGAATGCAACCCATATCTGGGAAGTGTTTCCGAATTACGGATCTTTGGCTCTTTCATCCAATAAATCGGTGGACATCCTTGCTTTTCACTTAAATAAAGAACCCGATCCTTATACGGTAAGGCAGAATATCAGCATCACTTCAGTTTCCGGTACAGGCAGCGTCACTCTTTCATGGGATAAAATAAGGGTGGAGCAGAATGGAACAGGGAGCGACTGGATTATTTATATTGATGAGATTGACTTTGGAACAACTCATGACAGTTTTTATAAAATGACTCTTTTAGGAGGATCAAGCGGAGTGAAAGATAAATACGGAAATCAGATGAAAAACAACTATACTGTTTATTTTCAGTTGCAGTAATCGTATGAAATTACCAGAATTTGCGATAAAATATAAAGTAACCACAACCATGATTTTTCTTGGGGTTGTGATTGTGGGGATGATTTCTCTTTCCAAACTCAATGTTTCTCTTCTTCCGGATATTGAATTTCCTAAAATTACCGTTTTAACCAGTTATAAAAACGCGTCTCCTTCCGAAATCAGGGATTTGGTGTCCCGTCCGATGGAAGAGTCTTTATCCAGTGTGAGCGGAGTCAAAAAAATTGAGGCAAAATGCATTGAAGGGCTGAGCATTATTACTCTGACTTTTGACTGGGGCGTTGACATGGATATGGCTTTGCTTTCTGTCAGTGAGAGCAGCGAAAGAATCCGTACCTTTTTACCTCAGGAAGTGGAAAAGCCTCTGATTATTAAATTTGACCCGACAGCTATGCCGGTTTATATCCTGACCCTGACTCTGGAAAATATTTCCGACAGTTATAAAAAAATCTTTGTCAAAAAAGAAATCAAAACCCGCCTGGAAAGAATAAAAGGAGTGGGGAGTATCAAAATTACGGGGGGGCAGGAAAGAATTATTGATATTGAAGTGGATTTAAACACTCTTTATTCTTATAATGTCACATTAGATGAAATTTTGCAGGCGGTGAAAAGCTCAAATCTGGATTTTCCAGCCGGAAACATTCAGAAAGGGGATCTGGAATACCTGATCCGAACCATGGGCACTTTTAAAACAATGCAGGAAATTGAAAAATTGATCATTAAAACGGATGAAAAACAGGGAACCCCGGTTTTTTTAAAGCAGGTGGCAAAAGTCAGGGACTCTATGAAAGAAACGGAAAGCGTGGCCTTGCTGGATGGAAAGGAAACAATTTCTCTTGAAATAAAAAAAGAAGCAGGGGCTAATACTGTAGCCGTCTGCCGGAAAATAAAAGAAGCGCTGCGGGAAATAGGGGAAAAATATCAGGATCGTCTTTCCATTCATACAATTAAAGATGAGTCTGTTTTTATCCAGTCTTCTATTAATAATGTTTTTAATGCTGCAATTGTAGGGGGGATTTTAGCGTTTTTTATCCTGATTTTTTTTCTGCATGAGGTGAAACCAGCGGTGATCATTGTATTAAGCATTCCTTTTTCAGTGATTACCACTTTTGTTTTTATGTATCTTTTTGGTGTATCGGTCAATATGATGTCTCTCGGGGGAATGGCGATCGGAATCGGGATGCTGGTGGACTGCAGTATCGTAGTGCTGGATAATATCAACCGTTATAAAAGCATGGGATATTCGACCCAAGAATCCTGCACGCTGGGAACTTCCACTGTTCAGACATCCATTATCAGCTCTACTCTCACCACAATTGTCGTTTTTCTCCCCCTGATTTTTGTCAAGGGGATTTTAGGAACGCTTTTTAAGGAAATGGCTTTTACCATTACTTTTTCACTGATAGCGGCGGTAGTGATTGCGATGCTTTTAGTACCGATGCTCGCCAGTCTTGAATTGAAAACAAAAAAAAGCGGGATCGGGCTTAAAAAAAAGAAAAAATTTCAAAAGACAGCAAAAGTATTTGAAAAAATCTATTCCGGTATCGACAGAAGTTTCGGACAAATATTTTCTTTTTGTTTCAGGAAAAAAATCTATTTATTTACGATAACAGCTCTTTTATTTGTTATTTCTGTTTTTTTTATGTTTCGTCTGGATACAGAGCTCATGCCGGCGGTGAAAAGTGATACAATTCAGCTTTTTCTGAAAATGCCGGAGGGAACGCCGATCGAGACTACCAAACAGCAAGCCGGCGCCATATCGGAGAAAATTAAATCCTATCCGTTTGTCGATAAAGTTTTTGCTACAATCGGATACGAAGAAGATAATTTGGTCTCAAAAATTGACGACAAAGTGGGACGAAATACGGCCAATTTCACTATTTTTCTGGATACTCAGAAAATCAAGGGCGATGAGGCTTACGGAATTTTTACAAAAGAAATCCGCTATGAAAGGGCGGATAAACTGATTTTCTACCAGCCTCAGGATATTGTTTCCCAGCTGATTTCAGAAGACGATAAACCGATTGTGATTCATCTGGAAGGAAAAAATACCGAATCCCTGATTCAGACAGTTTCAGAGATGCTTCTTTCACTCGATGAACTTTCAGGGATTAAAAGTGTTGAGACTTCACTATCTGAGGGTAAGCCTGAAATTAAAATCACGGCCGACAGGGATAAACTGGCGGTTTTTGGAATCAGTATTGATGATATTTCTAAAGTTCTCAAGGTAGCATTAGACGGGGACAAAATTTCCAAGTTTCAGGAAGGCGATAACAATATTGATATCCGTGTCCGATTAAGACAGGAAGACCGGAATAGTTTAGATGCCCTGAAAAAGATTCTCCTGCCTGCAAGAGAAGGTTTTTATATTAATCTGGATAAGATAGCGAAACTTTCTTTAGGAAACAGCCCTGACAAGATTTTAAGGGAAAATCAGACCGATATTGTGAAAATCAAAGCTGATTTTGACAGAACTGTTTTTTCTTCTTATGGAAAAGCTGCAAAAGAACTGGAAAAATTAATTCATAAAATTTTATCCGCCAACAAAAATCAGGATATGTATAATATTGTCCTAAGCGGTGAAAATGAAAATTTTCAGGAATCTTTAAGCCAGCTGCTGTTTATGTTTCTTTTAAGCGTGGTATTTATTTATATGATTATCGCCTCTGTTTTTGAGTCCATTGTCAGCCCTCTGATCCTTCTTCTGAGTATTCCCCTGGGACTGATCGGGGTGATTTTATCTTTGTTTATCTCAGGGTTTTCCCTGAATATCATGTCCGGGATGGGACTCATCATGCTGGGCGGTTATACGATCAATGCGGCGATTATTCTTCTGGAATATATCAATCAGCAGCTCCATGAGGGTGTTCAGTTGAAAGAAGCTGTTTTTCAGGCTGGAAAAGTAAGGCTCCGCCCGATTCTGATGAGTGTTTTGACAAATGTACTGGGCTTAGTTCCTCTGGCGCTTGGGATCGGAAAAGGAGTGGAAATGCAGCAGCCTCTTGCTGTCAGCCAGATTGGAGGTTTAATTGTCTCTACCGTTTTGACGCTTCTTTTGATACCGATTTTGTTTTATCTTTATAAAAATTTTACACTAAGGAAGAAAAGAACATGAAAAATAAAAAAAGGAAAAGTTTCTTTTATCTTTTGGAAAGCAAGTATATTCTGAAATACATTGTACCTTTATTTGTTATTTCTATTCTTATTCTCTTTTTTTTCTTTTTTCTGATTTTTTTTTCCAATGTCAATAAAAAAACGGATTTTTTCTTTTTGGAAGTCAGGGAGTATCTGGTCACCAATTTCTGGGCGCCATTTGTTTTTTTTATTGTCTGGGGTGTTTTAGTGGTCAGGGTTTCATATCTGATTGCGATTAAAAGGGTGACAGAGCCTTTTCGAAGGTTTCAGGATCACATGGCGCATATCTCGGTCAAAGTTCAAAAAACTCCCTATATTCACAGAGAATATGATGATCATATGAAAGATATTTCCTATTCATTCAACGATATGATTGATTCGCTTTTCCAGGAGATTGAGAAGAGGGATCAGATTATTAGTGAGCTTCAGGAAAAAAAAGAAAAATAAAATCAGCTGGCGGAAACTTTCTTTTTTTGTATAAGCAGTTTTACCCCAAAATAAAAGAGAAAAAGAGCAATTGGGAGAGATGAGAAACGGATCAGGGATTCTGAAAAAATATTTCCGGCTGTCTGTCCCAGAAAAGAAACCAGAGTCAATGAACTGAGTGTGGAGAGAACTGCTCCGGATGAAAAGTAAAAAAGTTCTTTTTTCAGATAATTTTCCTGAGCTGCTTTGACAGAAAAAATTCCAGCCCAGAAAAGAATAGTGAGGGGAGAGGAAAGGGTTAAAATCAAACTACCCAGAAAAGAAGAAGAGAAAAATCCGGCATTTTGTATTCTGATGAAAGCGGGAGTGATTTGAATCCCAAATATCTGAAGAAAGGAACTCAGGGCGAAGAAAAAAATGAGGAGAGCACCCAATCGTTTAAACCAGATTTTTTTTCTTTCATTTTCAAGGAATTTGGATATTCCCAGAAGAGAGAGGAAAATATAGAGAGCATCTCCGAGGGCAGCGGCAAAAGAAGCCTTGACCCCTTCAAAAAATCCTGATTTTAATGACGAGTCAAAAACAAAAAGGCATACTGGACCAATAGAGACTTGGAGAAGCATTCCAAAAGAAAAACCCTTGATTAAAATTTTCATGAAATAGAATTTAACAAAAAAGAAAAGGGGATGCTATCCCCCTTTCTAAAAAAATTACCAGATAACGGAAAACTGCTGAACAGTGTTGATCGCTGAGTTGGACACAAAGAATGTTCCCAATGGTCCGTCTGCAATATGAGCTGGAAAATGAAACTCATAGTTTTGAGCTCCAAGAGAGCCGAAAGTCTTTATAAAATTTCCTTCTGTATCAAAAACAGAGAGCCGTTGGTTTCCTGATTCTGAAACAAAAACCCTGTTTTTGCTGTCAATGTAAATTCCGCTCGGAAGATAGAGTTTGCCGTCTGTATGCCCATAGCCTCCGAATTGAGAGATGAAAACTCCGTTTTTTGAAAATTTTTGTATTCTATGGTTGTAAAAATCAGTGATGTAAAGATTGTTGTCTTTATCAAAAGCGAGTCTGATGGGACCAAAAAATTGTCCTTCTCCATAGCCGAAACTTCCAAAGGTCTTGACAAACTGAAAGGCAGAATCAAATTTTTGGATTCGGTGATTGAGAAAATCGGTCACATAGAAAAATCCTTCATTGTCTTGGCGGATGTCATAAGGCTGGAAAAACTGCCCCGGTCCATACCCAAATCCTCCGTAATAGGTTAAAAAATTTCCGTTTGCATCAAATTTTTGGATCACATTGGCATAACTATCGGCAATGTAAATAAACCCGTTTTGATCAATCTCGATGCCTTTCGGTCCATAAGGAGCATTTGCTCCGAATCCGCATTTAAATTGAGAAAGAAGACGGCCGAAACGGTCAAAAATCTGAACCCGGGTATTTAAATTGTCTAAGACATAAAGTTTGTTGTTCTTGAAAACCATTCCTGTAGGAGCGTTGAATTCACCCGGAGCGTTTCGAAGGCTTCCCGAATAGCCCAGAAAGACAAAATCAGCTGAAAAATATTTAATCAGATGGGTGCCTGTATCTGCCACAATAATGGTTCCGTTTTGATTGACGGCTGCTTTGTTTGGAGTCAGAAGATAACCCGGCATGTCGATTTTTCCCAAAAGGTTGAAATCTTTATCCATTTTCAGGATCCGGTTGTTTCCTGTATCGGCGATATAGAGATTTCCAGATTTGTCAAAAAAGAGTCCTCTCGGCTGCACTAATTGATTTAAAGCAGTCCCGAACGAGCCGTAAACCGTGATAAAATTTCCCTCTTTGTCAAAAACCTGAATCCGGCTGTTTTGAGTATCGGCAACATAGACCCTGTCCTGATAGACGGCAATACTGTTTGGAAACGAGAACTGCCCTGGGAGATAGCCTTCTTGCCCCCATGATCTGATCAGTTTCCCTTTTGCATCAAATTGAAATACCTGATTGGCAAACTCGTCCAGCGCAAAAATCATGCCTGTTTCATCAACAGCGACAGAACGGGGATGAGTGAGGACTTTTTTCCCGATCACTTTTAAAAGTTTTCCGTTTTTATTAAATTTCTGGATTCTGCCGTTTCCAATATCGGCTACGAAAACAAAATCGTTTTGATCGACATAAACCTCTCCAGTCAGGTCAAAACGCCCCGGAGTTTTTCCGAGTCCGCCCCATTGAGTCAGGAGAACGCCTGTGCTGGAGTATTTTTTAACCATGCTGTTGCCAAAGTCACTGATATAAAAATTATTTTCAGAGTCAACAGCCACTCCCATTGGACTGTTAAATTTAGCCGTGTCCTGAAGACCGATTTTCTGGAGAAATAAAATCGCAAAGTTTTTATTGGATAAACTTCCCTTAGTGTCTGAGCTGACGGAACTTCCGTTTTCTCCCGGGATGTTGTTTGTTTTTGCACAGCCGGCCGAAAGGATAAAAAGAGAAAAAAGAAAAAGTAAAAGCTTGTTCTTCAATATTTTCATAGAAGTCTCCTTCATTTGATTTTATTTGTATGCTATTATAGTAAACTTATTTAAAAATAAAAATCAAGACTTATTTTTAAAAATACAGAAGATTTTATAGAAGGAAAAAATAAAAATTTTTATTAATTGTAGATAAAATCTATAATAGTTTGTTCTGGTCACTCAGCAAAGCTGAACGGACACTGAGCGGAGTCGAAATGTACGGGCTAATTCATTTACTGTGTTTAATATAAGAATAGAAACCTAATTTTTGGAAATGATTTTCGGAAGTTTGTGACTGCTTTTCTTTTCTACTTTTTTCAAAATAAAAAAACTCAGGGAGAAAAAAAGAGCGAAAAAAAGGAATGCAATAAAAGCATTGTCCTGAAAAAAAAGATGAAAACTTAATAAAGCTCCCGTGATGCCGATCAAAAGCGGGAAAAAAAAGACCATAAGAGCAAGAAAAGCCTCATTTTTTTCATCAATATCCACCCAGACTTCATCGCCTTCCTGAAAAGGTTTTTCCGAAAAAACAAGGATATTTTTTCCTGATCCGCAGCAATGGGACTGGTTGGAGCAGGATTTACAGGTATCGGCATCTTCCAGAATGCTGACTTCGTAAGTTTGAGAATCAATTATTTGAATAATCTGAGCTTTTTCTTTCATAAATCCCTCGGTCCAAATGTAGAATTGAGAAAATGCCAGTAAGCGGTTATTTTTTTAATAGCCTGGCTGTTGCCCGTCTTTAATTCTTCAAAATGGACGCCTAAAATAAGAAAATCATCCATTTCTTCTATCCACATCACTTTTCCTTTGATCGGGAAAAAATTGATATTTCCTTTTGAATCATAACCGGGAAGTTCAACTTTTAATTCAAGAATATCTTCTTTTGAAATAGTTCCTAAACGGTCTTTTTCATAAAAAACCTGACAGCCTTGTTCACTGACATCGGTAATATAGGATTTCTCACCTTTTAAATATGCCATAATAAAGCTTTTTTCCCGTCTTGCCTGTCGGGAATCTTTTGATTTTTTATCCATAAGAGAGGCTCCCAAAATAGGAAAATATTTCCTGTTACATAAATAATATAAAAACTATAATTCAAAATAAATCAAGTTTATTTTCCTGAATCGGATTTTAAATAGTGAAAATAATACTTAATTTCTATCCATTGGAAAGAATAAATTAACTAAAATTTGCTCTTAAAAGTAAAATTTATTAAAATTTATAGCATAAAATCATGTTTTCATTGAGAATATTATCATTTCATAATTACTTAAACGAGTTAACAATGTTAAGAATCAAATAAAAAATACAAGGAGACGGAACATGGCGAAAATCTTAAGTTTCAACGAAGATGCAAGACACAAATTATTTAAAGGTGTTGAGCAGCTGGCTAATGCGGTCAGAATTACTTTGGGTCCAAAAGGACGGAATGTTGTCCTGGATAAAAAATTCGGGGCTCCGAATGTAACCAATGACGGTGTAACCATCGCAAAAGAAATCGAACTGGAAGACCCGTTTGAAAATATGGGCGCTCAGATGGTAAAAGAAGTTGCGACCAGAACCAACGATATGGCAGGGGACGGTACAACTACAGCCACTCTTTTAGCTTACAATATTATGAAAGAAGGTCTTAAGGTCGTATCTGCCGGATCAAATCCAATGGATGTGAAACGGGGAATCGAGAAAGCGGTGAAAAAAGCAGTTGAGCAGATTAAAAAAATGTCTAAACAGATTACAGACAATAAAGAAATTGCTCAGGTAGCGACTATCTCAGCAAATAACGATGAAGAAATCGGCGGAATGATCGCAGAAGCGATGGCTAAAGTCGGAAGAGAAGGCGTTATCACTGTTGAAGAAGCAAAATCAACTGAAACTTTTCTGGATGTTGTTGAAGGAATGCAGTTTGACAGAGGATATCTTTCTCCTTACATGGTGACAGATGCTGAGACAATGACTGCAAATCTTGAAGATGCTTTTATTCTGATTACAGATAAAAAAATCTCTTCTATGAAAGACCTTCTTCCTATTTTAGAGCAAATCCTGAAAACAGGCAAACCTCTTTTAATTATTTCAGAAGACATTGAAGGCGAAGCGCTGGCGACACTGGTCGTGAATAAAATCAGAGGAACCCTCAATGCTGTTGCTGTAAAAGCTCCAGGATTCGGAGACAGAAGAAAGGCTATGCTTGAAGATATCGCTGTTATGACCGGCGGGCAAGTGATTTCTGAAGAAAAAGGAATGAAACTGGAATCAGCGGTTCTGACAGACCTCGGAAAAGCAAAAAAAATCACAGTGGATAAGGAAAATACAACCATTGTTGAAGGCAAAGGCGAAAAGAAATTTATCGATGCCAGAATTGCACAAATCAAAAAACAAATTGAAGAAACAACTTCTGATTATGATAAGGAAAAACTTCAGGAAAGACTGGCTAAACTGGCCGGCGGTGTTGCCGTTATCAATGTTGGAGCTGCAAGTGAAATCGAAATGAAAGAGAAAAAAGCAAGAGTAGAAGACGCTCTTTCAGCAACCAGAGCAGCGGTTGAGGAAGGAATTGTTCCAGGCGGAGGAGTGACTGCGGTCAGAGTAGCGGCAGCTCTTGAAACTCTTGAAAAAGAAATTGCGATTGAGCAAAAAGTAGGGGTTACCATTGTCAGAAAAGCCCTTGAATCTCCAATCAGACAAATTGCTGAAAACGCTGGATTAGACGGATCTATCATTGCTGACAGAGCAAAGAAAGAAAAAGAAAATATCGGATACGATGCAAGATATGATGAGTGGGTAGATATGTGGAGCAAGGGAATCATCGACCCTGCAAAAGTAGAAAGAGTAGCGCTTGAAAATGCGGCAAGTGTATCAGCAATGTTCTTGACAACAGAATGCGCAGTTGTGGACAAACCTGAAGAAAAATCAGCTCCAGCTATGCCGGGAGGCATGGGCGGAATGGGTGGTATGGGAGGAATGGGCGGTATGTACTAGACCGTTCTTCTTTTTAAACTCTGCCGGATTTCTTTCCGGCAGAGATTTTTCTAAAAAAAAATTAGTTTTCTCAACAATTTCTCAAAGGTTCTTATGATTAAAAAAAAACAGACGGTTTCAGCGAAGCTTATTTCAGAAAATTCATTTTTCCCGTTTGCTGTAAGAAGAGCGAGGTTTTCCAAACTCTATGATTATGATCAGAATAAATTTTTTGATTTCTGTCTTTTTCACGGGCAGGTTGTTTTAGGCTATAGTCATCATTCGATTCGGAGAGCTCTTAAAAATTCGTTGAGTCGCGGATTTACAAATGGATATGAAACTCATTTAACCAGCAAAGTGAAAAAAATGCTCCAAACCCTTTTTCACTATCCTTTTGTGAATTTTTTTCATTCAAAAGAGAATTTAAGCGCTTATTTAAAGCTTCATCATCGTTCAGATGAGATGCTTGATAAAATATCCAGTCTTCGAAACCCTTTAAGTTCTTCAGAAAAACCTCTTCTTCTGGATGCTTCTGTTTCAAACGCTTTTCCTGTTTTAGTTTTACTTTCTCATGAAAACCTTGCGCCTTTCCAAGATGATCCTGTTTCTGTTCTTGCGCTGGAGAGCATGAAAGTAGTGCTCGAAGAATATCAAAAACCATTCTGGGAGAAAACATTTGACGGACTTTTAAAACCTTTTCAACGGGAATTGGAAAATCTGGGGGGCGGTCGTTTTCAATTAAAAAGCGGCATAAAGGCAAAAGAAGTGAGTGAAAAACTTTTTGAAAATTGTATTTTCGTTCATCCTGAACAAGAAGTTTTTTATCTGGCTCAAAACACAGAGCCTCATCAGGTCAAATACCTTGTCAAAGTTTTATCAAAGATTTAAATTTATTTTCTTTTCGGAAAGCATAGATATTGCTTTCGGATAGGAGGATAAAATGCCGGTTCTTTTAAAAACAGCTTTTTTATTGGTTCTTTCCAATGTCTTTATGACTTTTGCATGGTATTCCCACCTCAAAAACCTCTCAGCCAAAAAATGGTATATTGCGGCTCTGGCAAGCTGGGGAATCGCTTTGTTTGAATATTTGATACAGGTTCCTGCAAACCGGATCGGCTACACACAATTCAATCTGGGACAGCTGAAAATCCTTCAGGAAGTGATTACTCTTGCTGTTTTCATTCCTTTTGCCGTTATTTATATGAAAGAACCTTTGAAGCTGAATTACCTCTGGGCAGGGCTTTGTCTGGTGGGGGCGGTTTATTTTGTATTTAAAGCATGACCGGACAATCCATTGAATTGATTATCTTTCTTAATGGATTCCCCGGTCATACTTCGGCTTTGCTCAGCACAAGCGCCGGGGAATGAAATGGT
>MIAO01000096.1 GCA_001829155.1 Spirochaetes bacterium GWB1_36_13
AACTCGGGCAGCGATAGGTTAGAAAAACTTGCAAATAAAATAACCCAAAAAATACTGCCACAGAAAAAAATCCCTCCCGTTTTTCAGAAGACAGGTCGGTCATGATTGAGTTTTTTAACCCTCCGGCTTTTTAACTTCTTTTTCAGGAATGATGATTTGATAATCATAAGCAATCGAATTATTGCGGTAAACCTTACGGACATCATCTCTGTGCCTGGAAAAAGTGCATCCCGGCGCTTTTGAATCTTCATTGCCGCAGCACTGCCATCCTTTTTTATGATCCCCCTCTGTGTCAATGTCATAAGGGAAATAAAACTGGGGATGGTATCGGCAGGAATCCGAATGATTGTCTTCATCCCGATAAAATTTTCCGCAGTAACCACAAAATCTTTCCATTTTTTTATCCTACCCAGATTGGTAAAATTAAAAATAACAAAAAAAGACTGTTTTAAAAAATATCTTTTTCTGCAGGTTATTTATGTTTAATTTTTGAGGAAAAGCTTAATATTCTTTTAGAATTGTGCCAAGCTTTAAAGGCATATTGTTCAAGATCTAAATGAATTGAAAATGCTTGTTCTATATCTTTTATTAAAATTTTTTCACCCTCATTGCCTTTTGAATTAAATATTGTGCCTTTATAATTAACATTGATTGATTTATAGGTATAATATGCACCATTATAATGAACTATAGCATTTCGGATATAATAAAACAAATCCAAATTTCTTTTTTCTTCATCTGAAAAACCGAATGAATTCTTTTTATAATCAACAGATATATCATTTTCTGATAATGAATAATTTTTCTTGGTTAAATCTTTGATTATTTGCTCAAAGCAAATCCATGATGATATAATTAATGAGCTGACAATATCATCTAAAAAATTATGAAATAACTCATTGTTACCTTCAATTAAAGCTTTTTCAAATAAATTATAATCTTTTAATTTTTCCTTAAATGATCTACTATTTTCTTTTGGTACTGAAAAAGTAAACTTTTCTCCATTTGAATTTAAAGTAACAAATAATAGTTTTGTAAAAAAAACTGATTTAATGGATTCAAAATATCCAGGAACTTTCGCTTCATCTAAATTTGTTACAGTTTCTATTTTATAGTTTTTCAAATATCCTCCAAAAATTGGAGCGTGTTGAATTTGCGCTGTGTAATTTTAAGCATAAGCTAATTTGCGGCATTTAGGGATGGGAATTTCTCTGCCAAGATCCTTTGCTGTTTCTATCCATTCACTAATAATTAATTCAACATTTTTTAAAGTTTCTTCATAAGTAAAGCCATCTGACATACAACCAGCTAATTCTGGTACTTCAGCAATATATCGATTGTCTTCTCCACTCCAATAGATAATAATTTCATATTTATAATTTTGATTCATAGACTGCCTCCTAACTTATAATCAATAATAATTTTTCTAATTTGTTTCACTTGATATGCTTTTGCATTTTTACTTTCAGGTTGAATGTTGATAATTTCATCAATATTTTCTTTTGTGAAAATATGATGGCTTCCCTTTATTCTTAATGAAAACCCTAAATGTTGAAGAAGATGGCATAATTCATGAAAATCAATATTCTGGTCTGCATTACCACTCAAAATTTTTACTAAAAATTTCTCTAATTTGCTCAAAAAAATACCTGTTTTTTATAGTTTAATTTATGAAATATAACATTTTTTTTTAAAAATCTAAAATTACACGGCATTATTATTAATGTTCCCGCCTTCGCTGGAAAGAAAGAGTGCGGGGATAATAAGGCTGTTTTTTTAGGATTTTTTATTTAGTTGATTGAAAAATAATGATATTAATCTTAAAACTCATTTTTTTTTCGTCTGTGGGTAAAAAAAATCAAGGTTTTTGAACTTGAAATCTGAGTTTTTTAGATTGAGTTATAATAAAACATTGAATTTTAAGTCTGTTGTTTTTAGATTTAATGAACAAAAAAAAGAGTTTTAAAAGGGTGCAGATGGAAAGTTTTTTTATTGCCGGCGCCGGATTGATGGGCGGATCTCTCATTAAGGCTTTGAGAAAAGCTTATCCTCAATCTATCATTCGGGCAGGGGTCAGAAAACCGGATCAATATCCGGAATTGAAAAACTGGACAGACGGTGTGTTTGCACTGGATCAAATTCCTCTCATCAAAGAAAAAACCATTGCCGTGATTAATACGCCGGTCTATACTATTCCCGATCTGGCAGAAATTCTTGCCGGAAAACTGACTCAGGACTCGATTATCACAGATGTCGGCAGTACAAAACAAGGAATTACAGAAGCATTGAAGGGAATTAAGAATTTTATCGGTTCCCATCCCATGGCGGGAAAAGAAAAGGCTGGATTTGAGCATTCCGATCCCTCTATTTTTATAGATAAAACAGCCGCAATCTGCCCTTATGATTTTCATCAGGAAGAAATGATTTTGAGGCTGGAAAAGTTTTGGCAGTCCATCGGAATGAAAACAATCCGGATTGCACCTTCGGAGCATGACTGGGTCACGGCTTATTCCAGCCACCTGCCGCACGCTTTGAGTTTTATTTTCGGCGCGCTTGGGAAAAACGAAAAAATGGATTTAAAAGGAATCTACGGCAACAGTTTTCTTGAGTTTAGCCGGATCGGAAAATCGGAGGAAGAGATATGGATTCCTATTTTTCAATCGAATAAAAAAAATCTTGTGGTTTTGATTGAAAAATTTATTAAATTTCTTTATCGTTTTCAGGAAACTTTGGAAAATAATCAGCCTGAAGAGATAAAAAAACTGATCGAGGATTCAAAAGAATTTTTAAAAACTATTTAAAAATAGTTTTTGATATAAGATTAAATCTTTAAAGAATTTAAAAAGAGAAGAGAGGATGTTTATGAGCTCACAAGACTTTAAATCGATGCTGGAAGCAAGTTATGAGGAGAACCAGCTTCCTGAAATCGGAAAAATCATTAAAACCACTGTCATTCAGATTACGGACAAAGAAGTGATTCTGGATGTCGGATCAAAAAGTGAGTCAAGCATTGGTTTGAATGAATTCAAGACTCCGCCGAAAGTAGGGGAGGAGATTGAAGTCTTTGTCGAAAAATCCGGTGAAAATTATGTAAAAGTTTCCTTTGCGAAAGCTTCTGAGAAAAAAGCTTTTGCTATGGTGAAAAATGCTTTTCAAAGTAGCGAATCAGTTGAAGGAAAAATCACTGAGGTGGTCAAGGGCGGCTTTAAGGTTCTTTTAGAAGAATTTATTCAGGCTTTTTTACCCCTTTCTCAGCTTGATTTAAACCGGATTGATGAAAAACAGCTGGATCAATATAAAAATAAAGCCTATCAGGTAAAAGTGATCAAGTTTGAGGACAAGGGAAGAAACATTAATATTGTTGTATCCCGTATTCCTCTTTTAGAGATAGAAAAAAATAAAAAAGTTTCTGTTTTCTTTCAGGAAAATAAAATTGGGGATGAAGTCAAAGGAAAAGTGGTCAAAATTAATCCTAAAAGCGTCATCGTTGAAATAGAAGGGCTTTTGACAGGTCTGATCCGAATCGGGGATCTTTCATGGGACAGAATTGAAAAACCTGAAGATGTGGTCAAGAATGGGGAAAGCCTCAATCTCAGAATTATTAAAATGGATCCTGAAAAGAATGAAGTTCTTCTCAGTTTAAAAGATATGAAACAAGACCCTTGGGTTGATTTTGCCAAAAAACATCAGGAAGGCGATGTGATTCGGGGAGAGGTTGTTAAGATTCATCAGAATAAACAGGTTTTTGTGAAGGTTGAAGAAGGAATCGACGGATTTATCCGTTTTGAAGACCTTTCATGGAGCAAAACAATCAGAAGAGCAGATGAAGCGGTTGAACTGAATGCTATGATTGATACAAAAATCCTTGAAATCAACCCTGAAAGAAAAAAACTCCTTCTGGGATTAAAACAAATGCAGGGCGATCCATGGAATACAATTGATGAAAAATATCCAAAAGGAAAAAAAGTCAAGGGAAAAATCCTTGATATTAAAGATTTTGGTGTTTTTGTTGAACTTGAAAACGGTATTGAAGCTCTTCTTCATAAAAACGATATTGACTGGAACCTGAATAATTCAGACCTTACAAAATACAATGTAGGCGATGAAATTGAAGTGATTATCACAAATGTCAATAAAAAAGAAAGAAAAATCAGCGTGGGCATCAAACAGCTTTTCGACAACCCATGGGATAATTTTGCTTCTGAATACCCAAAGGGAAGCATTATTAAAGGGAAAGTAAAAGAAATTAAAGAAAAAGACCTGATTATCGAGTTTGAAAACCAGATTGAAGGATCACTTTATATCCGTGAACTGGAGAAAAAAATTGAAAATCTTTCTGATCATTATAAAATCGGAGATGAAGTCGAGGCTATGGTTATCGATATCAATCCTAAAAAAAGCTATCTCAAACTTTCTATTCGGGAAATGGTGAAAAGAGAAAGAGAAAAAGATTTAGAAAATTATATCAATCAGACCGAAGAAGTTGAATCGATGAGTTTTGGAGATCTTCTTGGAAATAATCTGGACAAAATCAAAAATAAAATCCAAAAAAATGCCAAGATTCAAGAAGAATCAAAAACTGTTCAAAATAAAACAAAATCCGAAGAACCGAAGGAGCAGTAAAAATGGGGCATCACAGGACTGGTAAACAGGATTTTCTTATTGAAAAAATCGGGATATTTGTGAAACAGACTCTTTTGAAAAGAAAAGTGTTTAATTGGATGCTATTAGCGCTTCTTGTCGTAGTCGTCGTCGCAATTGCGGTTGTCATTGTCCGTGAAAATCACAGAAAAGAAGTGAAAGCTCTTTATACAGCCGGATTTTACAAATACAAAGAAATCGGAAATCAATTGGATGATACCAATAAGGCGAGAGCAGGCGCGGCTAAGGCTGAGCTTGAAAAAGTCATTGAAAAAGGATATCAATTCCCAGAGTATTATCTTGCTCAGTTTAATATAGGAAATATTTACATTTTCCTCAATGAGCCAGATAAAGCAAAGAAATATTTTCAAGCGGTTGAAGAAGCGGATAAAGATTTTTTTGTCCGTCCTAAAGCAATGCTGGGTCTGGCAAGAATCTTTCAAAATGAAGGAAATTACGAAGAAGCTTTAAAAATCTATGAAAGAGTCTTGAATGATTATCAGGACTACAATCAGGATTTTGCCCATTATCTCATGGGAATCTGCTATGAGAAGAAAGGCGAGATTGATAAAGCTGTTGAAAATTATAAAAAAATACGGGAAGATTCATCTTATAAGGCAGAGGCTGATAAAAGCCTTGAGATTATTGAGAAATTAAACCAGCTGAAGTAAAAATGATCACGGTTTTTGAGGATAAGGAAAAATTTTATCAATGGGTCTCTCACGAGCGGCTGGATTTTGAAAAAGAAAATGAAACTGTAAGAAAGGTTATTCAAGAAGTCTATCAAGACGGCGATACTGCGGTTCGTAAATATACCAAACAGTTTGACGGAATCGAAATTGAAAACTTTCGTGTCAGCGATGAAGAAAGGAAAAAACTTCTTTCTCAAGTGGAACCGAAAGTTTTTGATATTCTGGAACAGGCAAAAAAAAATATCACTGAGTTTCATCAGGCACAGAAACAGCATTCCTGGCATTATGAAAATGAGGGAAGATTTTTAGGGCAGCTGGTCAGACCGATTGAAAAAGTCGGTCTCTATGTACCGGGAGGCAAAGGCAATTATCCTTCTACTGTTTTAATGACAGCGATTCCAGCAAAGGTGGCGGGAGTGCCTGAAATCTATATGACCACTCCTCCCAAAAAAGACGGAAGTCTTTCCCCTGTCAATATTGCGGCGGCAGAAGTCTGCGGAATTAAAGATGTTTTCAAAATAGGCGGGGTTCAGGCTGTTGCGGCTTTCGCCTACGGTACAAAACAAATTCCTAAAGTTTATAAAGTAGTGGGGCCGGGAAACAGTTTTGTGACGCTTGCTAAAAAATACCTTTACGGCACGATTGACATCGATTCTCTGGCAGGGCCTTCAGAGGTAATGATTCTAGCGGATGAAACCTCCAATCTGCAATATATTGTGGCAGATGCTTTAGCTCAGGCTGAACATAGTGAAGACGCAGCTTCCATGATACTTCTTCCAAATAAAAAATTGGCAGATGCTTTTATTGTAGAGCTTGAGAAAATGCTTGCACTTTCTCCTCGAAAAGAAATCCTCTTGGATTCAATACAAAAACACTCTTCCGTCATTCTTTATAAAAATATGGAAGAAGCGGTTGAAATTATGAATGAATACGCTCCTGAACACCTTGAGATTATGAGCGCAAAAATATCTTATCAGGAAATTGCTCAAAAAGTAAAAAATGCCGGCGCTATTTTTATTGGAGATTATGCTCCTGTAGCTTTGGGCGATTATTTTGCAGGTCCGAATCACACGCTCCCCACCAGCGGGACAGCTAAATACGCGTCTCCTTTAGGTGTTTATGATTTTGTCAAATATACTTCAATCATTCAATATTCACGGGAACGGTTTGAAAAAGAAAAAGAATCGATTGCCGCATTGGCGGAGCTTGAAAGTTTTTATGAACATGCCAATTCAATCAAAATCAGAAAATAAACTGGAAGTTTTTTATGCCTTATACAAAAATAAACGGATTGGATTTTTACTATGAAATAACCGGAAAAGGAAACCCGGTTATTTTTATAAATGGAATTTTTGCGACTACTCTTCATTGGGGCTATCAGGTCAATGCTTTGAAAAATGATTTCAGGGTCATCACTTTCGACGGCAGGGATCAGGGGCAGACCCAAAGACCTACAAAAGATTATGTGTTTCAGGATCATATTTCTGACTTGAAAGGTCTGATGGACAACCTGGGCATTGAAAAAGCCGATATTGCGGCTATTTCTCATGGGAGCACAGTGGCCGGACAGTTTGCCTCTCAGTATCCTGAAAAAGTAAATAAACTGGTTTTAATCAGCGGAATCGCTGATTTTGACCCGATGACCCGGGATATTTTCAAATTTATCGCTTCCTGTCTTGAAGAACAAAGCCTCGCTGAATTTTATAAAACTCTCATGCTTTTCGGCTGCGGAGAAGTGTTTTACGCAAAAATAGCGGATAAATTAGATTTATTGGCCGATGATTTTGCAAAACGCTTTGATCATAACCGAGATATCCCTCACCGCCTGATTCGTGCCGCCCGGGCAGGACAGCTTCCTTTTACCAAAAAACTTGCGAATATTACTGCGCCTACCTTGGTAGTTGCGGGACGGTATGACCGCTACATTAATTTATCCAGAGCTTTTCATCTCAAAGAAAATATCAAAAACTCGAAACTCGTTATTATCGAAGAATGCGGACATACGGTCAATATTGAAAAACCTGAAGAATTAAACCAAGTTCTTTTCGATTTTTTAAAAGATTCTTAAATGCTTGAAAACTTCACTAGACGACAGAAAATAAACTATTTTTTAATCCTTTTTGGAGCCGGGTTTCATTTTTTGGTTCTGGCTTATTTCTGGCACCTGCCCCGTTTTGTTCTTTCAATCGGCGGGAACGAAAGTGATTTTGGATTGATACTGGGAATGACCGCTTTCCCTATTTTTCTTTTTTCCCCTGTTTCAGGCTATCTTTCGGATCGTATCTCACCTAAGATTCTGATTCTTTCAGGTATTTTTTTGGCAGCAGGAAGCTCTTTTGCTTTTCTTTTGATTGAAAGAATCTCTATTTGGATCTATATTCTCAGGATTCTCCAAGGATTAGGGCACGCCTTTGTTTTTGCGCCCGCATTGGGGCTTTTATCAAAAATGATTCCTGAAAAAAATAAAGCAGAGGGATTGGGTTATTTTGCGGTAGCCATCCAGTCAGCCAATACAGTGGGCAGTCTTTTAGCGAGCCGCATGCTGGATAAAGGAGTCTTTGTTTTTTTTACGACAGCGGCTTTATCGGGGGCTGTTTCATGGATTTTAATGAGTTTTGTTAAAATAGAGAAAGAAGAAAAAAAAGCTGAAATTCATAGGGATGAAAAAAAATCATGGCTGAATACCGTTTTGCAGAAAAAATTTCTTTCAGGATATATCTTGATTCTTTTTTTAGGCGGGATGTTTGGAACCGTTCTCCAGTTTTTGCCCGCTTTTTTTGATTCTCTTTATCAGAAAAATGAAATTTCAAATCCTCTCCACTCTTCTTTTTTTCTTACCACCGCAATGGCTTTAATTGCCTTAAGCCGGGTTTTTTTGGGTAAAATGACCGACCGTGTCGATAAGGTGAAAATTACCCGTATCAACTTTGTATTTTTATCCATCAGTGTTTTTCTGATTTCGTTGATTTACAATCCTCTTTCTGCTGTCGGCATCGCCTTGTTTTTCGGGGCAAGCTACGGTCTTCTTTATCCTGTTTTAAACGCTTTGGTTTTGATGCGCTCGGATATCAAAGACAGGGGAAAGGTCTCAGGGGTTTTGACCATGCTTTTTGATACGGGGTTCAGCGCTTTTGCTTTTTTAAACGGAATGCTGGTTTTTCATTACGGCTACAAACTGATGTTCAGTGCGCTGGCAGGGCTGATGGTTTTAGGTTTTTTCATTTTTACTTTTCTGGAGAGAAAAAAAGCGTAACGGTTTAGAAATAAAATCTATTTTTATTTTATTTTTTTTGGTAAATTTATATTTTACAAATGATTGAAAGGAAGTTTATTCTATACAAAAAAGTTTTTAAATTGTCCTTTTTTGTAATAATACAAAATTGAATCATGGATGATCTATTATATTGATTATATTGTTTTTAGATTCCCCGGTCAAGCCGGAGAATGACAAAAGTGATGATAAAAAAACGGAGAAATTATATTTTGTTTAGTCAGGCTGTCGATTATTATTTAAATTAACTCGGATTCTAATAAACTTACAAATATCAATGATAACAAGGTATAGTTTTCAATAATCGACAGCCTGAGTATAGAATGAAATGATTTTAAATTGCAATAATTTTTGCCAAGAAGGGTAGGTTTAAACCTACCCTTCTTGGCAGAAAAACAATTTGCTTGAATGCTTTTTTTCTGGGGAGGGGGAAGTTGGAGCAATTCTTGAAATATCCATTTTTAGAATCTTATTACTTTGATCTTCAGCTTTTTGCCGCCAATCCTGAGGATGAAGGACGGACAGAAGAGGCGACTGAAAAAAGAAAGAAAAAATCAAGGGAAGAAGGGCAGGTTGCCAAGTCTCAGGATTTTATTTCATCGCTCGTGTTTCTTTTTTCTTTCTGGACGCTCTGGCTCATGGCGCAGTTTATTTTTCTGACCCTGAAAAACCTCATGGCAGACAGTTTTAAGGCAATCAATAAACCTTTCAGTTTCAACGATGTCACTTCTTATATCGGGGATTTTTCCCTGACATTCTGGAAACTGACGGGACCTATTTTTCTCACGGCTGTTGTGGTCGGGATTTTTGCCAATGTGCTTCAGGTCGGATTTATGTTCAGCACCAAAATCATTCAGCCTAAATTCAACCGGATTTCATTCACCTTTGAAAAACTCCGTGAAAAAATATTTTTTTCTAAACAAATGATGTTTAATCTTTTATTTTCAATTGTCAAAGTAGTGATTTTGGGAATCATTTTTTATATTATTATCAAGGCGGATATTAAAGAAATTATCAATATGGCGGATTATGGGATTGAACAGTCTCTCGCCGTTATATTAAATACAGCTTTAAAAATGTTTAATGCGGCGGGAATTTTTCTTCTTTCGATCAGTATTCCGGATTATCTGATTAAAAAGAAGCAGCATGCAGATTCTTTGAAAATGAGCAAACAGGATATTAAACAGGAATATAAAGAGGAAGAAGGAGACCCGATGATCAAAGGGTATATCCGGGATATGTACAATAAAATGCTTTCCAAAGCCAGTATCCGCAAAACAGTGCCGGAAGCAACCGTTGTTATTACCAACCCGACTCACTTTGCGGTAGCAGTCAAGTATGACCCGGTTTCGTTTCCGACTCCTGTGGTGATTGCAAAAGGCGAGGATGACGAAGCTCTCTTGATTCGTCAGATTGCATTTGAAAATGATGTGCCGGTAGTGGAAGACAAGCCTTTGGCTCGAAGTCTTTATAAACTGACCAATGTGGGAGATGAAATCCCTTCTGAGTTTTTCAGTGTCATTGCGACTCTTCTGGTCAATGTCGGTGCGATTAAAAATACAGCATAATTTCAATATAGACATTAGATTAAAAGTTTGATAGAATGATTGAATGAAGAATCTATAAAATTGGTCTAAATTATGAAAAATGATTTAAAATCAGTTTGATTTTTTTATCGAAATTGAGCTGGATGATAAAAAGCGGGGGGGCTATGTTTCAGAACTCTTTTCATTTAAAAAACGCTTCAGAGATTGAAAATTTTTATCAATTTTTAAATTTTCTGGATGAATTTGTTTTTATCCTGAATGAAAAAGGAATGATTCTTTTTTCTAATCAATTTATCAACGACAAATTAGACTATGCTGAAAATGAGCTTTTAGGTCAGTCTGTTGAAATTCTTCATCAAGAAAAAGATTTGGAAGAGCTCCGTGTTAATCTCAAGAATATTTTTTCAAAAAAATTACTGAAATGCGATTTGTCTCTTCTCTCGAAAAAAGGTGAAAAGTTTTTTGTTGAATCAAAAATATTTTTAGGAAAAATAGAAGATAAAAAAGTGATTGTCTGTCTCAGTAAAGATATGAGTGAAATTAAAAAAATTGAAGAAACTCTCAAAAAAAGCGAGGAAAGGTGGAAATTTGCCCTCGAAGGAAGCGGCGATGGAATCTGGGACTGGAATATACAAACAGGAGAAGTCTTTTTCTCAACTCAATGGAAAAAAATGCTCGGATTTGAGGAAGATGAGATAGAGGGAAGTCTCGAAGAATGGGAAAAAAGAGTCCATCCCGATGATCTTAAAAAGGTTTTTCAGGATATTCAAAAGCACTTTGACGGGATATTGCCCTATTATCATAACGAACACAGGGTGCTCTGCAAGGACGGAAGTTATAAATGGATTTTAGACAAGGGAATGGTAGTTGAGAAAGATGAAAAGGGAAAACCTCTGCGGATGCTCGGAACCCACTCGGATATTACTGATAAAAAAAATGCTGAGCTCCTTTTTTATGAAAGAGATCGAAGGTATAGAGGAATTTTTGATCATTCAGATGACGGTATTTTTTTGATCCGTATTGATGAAAATAAAAAATTTATTTATGAAGAAACCAATCGTTCTCATCAGCTTAAAACCGGAATTTTGCCTGAAATGATTCAAGGTAAAACTCCAGAAGAACTCTTACCACAGGATATGGCTCAACAATTAATAGAAAATTATCAAAGATGTTTACAACAAAAAAAACCAATTATCTATGAAGAAGAATTGGTTTTAGCCGCAGGAAAAAGAATATGGCTGACCCAATTAGTGCCCATCCCTAATTCTTCATCGGAAATTGATCTCATTGCAGGAATTAGTTTAGATATTACAGAAAGAAAAGAAAAAGAACAAAAAATTAAAGAAATATCACTTGAAAATCAAAGGGTTTTTGAATATGCGATCAATTTAAGCTGTGTTGCGGGATTTGACGGGTATTTTAAAAAACTCAATCCGGCATGGGAAAAACTTCTGGGATGGACTATTTCTGAGATGATGAGCCGTCCTTGTATTGAATTGGTTCATCCTGACGATGTAAAAGCGACTTTAAAAGCAGCAGAGGGGCTTGTTGAAGGAAAAAATATCATCAGTTTTGAAAACCGCTACAAAGCTAAAGACGGAACCTATAAATGGCTTTTGTGGAACTCGACTTTTGATATGGAAAAAAGCCTGATATACGCCTCTGTGATTGATGTTTCCGATCGGAAACTGGCGGAAGATGAGAAAAGCAGGGAAGACCGTTTATTGACTTCGATCGCTGAGACTCTTGCCCTCCTTTTAATGAGTAAAGACTTGAATGAGGTGATCCAGGACTGTTTCCGTATCATCGGAGAAGCCTCTCATGTAGATCGGATTTATTTATTTGAAAGCAATTATAATTTTGAAATGCAGGAATGGACTGTCAGCCAAAAAAATGAATGGACAGGATCCGGCATTATTCCCCAAATTGACAATCCCGATCTCCAAAATGTCCCTTTTCATGCGCTTCCGCTTTTTATGGAAAAACTTTTAAACCGTCAGACTATTGCCGGTCTGGTCAAAGATTTTGAACCTGAGCTCAAAGATTATCTCGAGCCTCAGCAAATCCTTTCAATCATTATTATTCCCATTTTTATTGATGAGCTTTTTTGGGGTTTTGTCGGTTTTGACGAGTGCAAGTATGAAAGAAACTGGTCAAATGCCGAGCAGGCAATTCTTCTCTCCTTTGCTTCTTCTGTTTCTGCCGCGATTAAAAGAAATCAGTCTGAAGCGGAAATCCTTAAATCGAAAGAAATCGCTGAACGGGCAAACCGTTCGAAAAGTGAATTTCTGGCTAATATGAGCCATGAAATCAGGACTCCGATGAATGCTATTTTAGGTTTTTCTGAAATCCTCAAAAAACACATATCAGAAAAAAAGCTTTTGGATTATATCAACGGGATTATTTTGAGCGGCAATAACTTGCTCGATTTGATCAATGATGTCTTGGATCTTTCTAAAATAGAAGCGGGAATGATGCATATCGAATACGAAGCAGTCGATCTTTATGCCCTTTGTTATGAAATGAAACAGATTTTCGAAATTAAAATGACAGAAAAAGGATTGGTTTTTGACATTGAGATTCATTCCCAGCTTCCCAAAAAGGTGATTCTTGATGAAATCAGAGTGAAGCAGATTCTTTTGAATCTGATCGGCAATGCGGTGAAATTTACTTCAAGAGGAAGGGTGAGTTTAATCGTTTCTACCGAATTTTTAGATCAAATGCAAAGTGAAATCAATTTGATAATGACTGTAAAGGATACGGGTATTGGTATTTCTCAAAACCAGCAGGAACTGATTTTTCAAGCTTTCCAGCAGCAGGAAGGTCAGAAAAATAGTTATGGAGGGACGGGGTTAGGTCTTACTATCAGCCGGAGACTTGCTGAATTGATGGATGGAAAAATTTCAGTTGAAAGCGTTTTGGGAGTTGGCTCTTCTTTTCATGTTTGCATTCCTCATGTCAAGGTCGCGTCGATCAAAGAAACTTCCATTTCGGAAAATGCGGAAAATGAAGAAGAAATTGAATTTGAAGAGGCAAATGTTCTTTTGGTGGAAGATATTGAGACCAACCGGAAGGTTGTCAGAGGATTATTGGAAGATTATCATCTCACGATTCTTGAAGCTCAAAACGGATTGGAAGCTCTTAAGATTCTTGATTTTTTTAAACCCGATGTCATTTTAATGGACATACAGATGCCTCTTTTCGATGGATTTCAGACAGCTGAAAAGATCAGAAAAACCCCTCAGCTTAGAAAAATACCGATTATCGGGTTGAGCGCTCTTTATACTGAAAATGATAAAGAAAAAATTGAGACGCTTTTTGATGATTTTATGAAAAAACCTGTGCATGAAAAAGATTTGATCCGATATCTTTCAAAATATCTTCATTATCAAAAAAAAGAAAAAAATGACAAACAGATAGAGCGAGTGGATAAACTCATTCTTTCTGAAGAAGAGACTCAGATGGTCAGTGAAAATTTTAAAAAAGAATGGAATGAATTGAAAAACGGTATGGCAATTTCAAAAATCATGGATTTTGCAAACCGTTTGAAAGTATTCTCGAAAGAGAAGGACTTAGAAAACTTGGTTTCTTATTCAGAAGAAATATTTGAAGAAGCCGATAGTTTTAATATAGGAAAAGTTAAAGAATTGCTGGATGCGTTAAAAAAAATAATGGGAGAATAAAATGGAAAACCTGACCGAAATTTTAGTGGTAGATGATCTGATTGAAAACATCAAGGTAATCGGAAATATCTTGAAAATGAATGATTATAAACTATCTATTGCCATGAATGGAAAGGAAGCGTTGTCTTATCTGGAAGACCATTTCCCTGATTTGATTCTTTTAGATGTCACTATGCCGGAATTAAATGGTTTTACGGTTTGCGAAATGATAAAAAAAAATGAGAAGCTGAAAAATATTCCCGTTATTTTTCTGACGGCAAAAGTTGAATCAGAAGATATTTTAAGGGGGTTTCAGGCGGGAGGTGTGGATTATATTACCAAGCCTTTCAATCATGATGAGCTTTTATCGAGGGTCAAGACTCATATCGAGCTTAAAAAATCAAAGGATCTGATTCTGGAGCAGAATGAGAAACTGGAAAAAATGAATCAGGAAAAAAATAAATTTTTTTCAATTATCGCGCATGATATCAGGAATCCTGTAACAGCTATTTTTGGTTTTGCGGATCTTTTAAAAAATAAAATCAATGAGATGAGTGATCAAGAAAGAAAAAAAAGTATTGATATTCTTTATCAGTCTTCTGTACAATTGGCTGATCTTATCGAGCACCTTTTAGACTGGGTGAAAATGCAGATCAATAAAACTGATTTTAAGCCTGTTTTATTTTTCCTGAAAAAAGAAGTTTTAAAAGTTTTTCAGTTTCAGCAGTTGCAGGCAGATATGAAAAAAATCAAGCTGTATGAAAATATTTCTGAAAATACGGAGATAAAAGCCGACTTAAATATGTTTCGTTCTATTTTGATCAATCTGGTTTCCAATGCACTGAAATTTACTCCTGAAAACGGAGAGGTAAAGGTAGAGGCGTTTTCTGATGAAAAAGAATTGAGAGTATCGGTGATGGATAATGGAATAGGGATGGAGCCTGAAATCATCAATAAACTTTTTCAACTCGGTTCCCAGCATACCACCTGGGGAACAGCGGATGAAAAAGGAACCGGGCTCGGACTTTTATTATGCAGGGAATTTGCTGAAAAACATGGAGGAAAAATCGAAGTGAAAAGCGAGAAAGGGAAAGGGAGCACCTTTAGTCTGGTACTCCCTATTGTAGCCAAAAAATAAATTTGAAGCACGGCATACGGCATCATAAAAAAGACCTGCGCTTGCTATGAGAAATGCGTTATTCCCCACAGAATCGACGGTTTCAATATTTCCTGCATACATAGCGGCAATAAGCGGAGTTCGATACCATGAGTATGCGCCCATCGGTCTTGTGCTGTAGAGATTAATGTTAATGCCTTTTGCATTCAGAAGCATTTTTACTATTTCAATATCAACCTGTTTATTTCCTGCAGCTTCTACTAAAACAGTATCCTCATGTTTGACATTAACATCATGTCCTTGTTTGATAAGAAGGGCTACTTTTGCCGCATCATTTTTCCAAACAGCTTCGATGAGTGGGGCAACGGCACCGCTCAACAAGTTTTGACTGAAAAAAGAAAAGAAATGATTAGAAAGACTTTTATAAAATATTTTTTCATGATTTCCTCGATATGAGATTATTCAGGCTGTCGATTATTATTTATACTAAACTAATTATAAAATGACCGCCTGTCATTCCGGTTTTTGTTTGCAAAAGATCGGAATCTGTTATTTAAAATACTTATTGTCAATAGATTCCCGCCTTCGCGGGAATGACAAAGAAAATATAAAAACGGTCAAAATAAATTTGTTTTAGTATAACAAGATGGTTGATGGAAATAATTTTCAACAATCGACAGCCTGATTATTTCTTCTTCCGCCCATTCTTTATCCCTTTCCGTCATGGGCTCGTCTCCTTTGTTCCAGTTTTTAAAACCGTAGGCAAGACATCCCAGTCCCGAAAAAATAGTGAGTAAATATACTATTCCAATCGAAAAGTCTGTGAAACCAAGCATGTATCCTCCATTTTAAGCATAATTTTATTCAAATATAGTATCATTTTTTTCTAAAAAATAATAATTTTGTATATATTTACTATTAATAAATATTTTCTTAACTTTTAGGGAGAAAGAGGAAATGGAAGAAAAAAAGAAACAGGAAAATCCGTTGGTAAAAAAATATAAATCTTCATGGGAATTGATTGAAGAAGAAGAAAAAAAAATTGTTGATCTTTTTGGAGAATCTTATATCGATTTTATATCTTATTCAAAAACTGAAAGAAAAGCAGTTGAATTCAGCCTGAAACTGGCTCAGTCCAAAGGCTTTCAAGATATCAATACGAAAAAAACTCTGAAAGCGGGAGATAAGGTTTATTTCATAAACCGGGCTAAAAATATTTTATTGGCTGTGATTGGAAAAGAACCTTTAGAAAAAGGATTTAATCTTTTAGCGGCGCATGTGGATGCTCCCAGACTGGACTTGAAACCCAATCCGCTTTATGAAGATTCGGGAATGGCTTTATTAAAGACCCATTATTACGGCGGAATCAAAAAATATCAGTGGGCAGCTATTCCTCTGGCTCTTTATGGAGTGGTGATTAATCAAAAAGGCGAAAAGATTGATATTAATATCGGGGATGATCCGAATGACCCAATTTTTTATATCAGCGACCTTCTCATTCATCTGGCTAAGGATCAGATGAAAAAATCTCTGGATGAGGGTATTTCCGGGGAGGATTTAAATGTTCTTTGCGGTTCGATCCCTCTGGTTGGAAAAGAAGATGAGAAGAAACCGGAAAATCCGATTAAAGAAAATATTTTAAATATTTTAAACCAGAAATACGGCATTACGGAAGAAGAGCTGGTGGGAAGCGAGTTTGAAATTGTTCCGGCAGGGCTTGCCCGTTATGTCGGATTTGACAAGAGTCTGATCGCAGGATACGGACATGACGACAGATCCTGTTCTTTTGCTTCTCTTCGTGCTGTTTTGGATTTAAAAGAAGTACCAGACCGGACATCTTTAGTGCTTTTAGCCGATAAAGAAGAGATAGGAAGCTATGGAAACACCGGTCTGGAAAGCGATTTTCTTTCTTATGCCGTTCTTGAGCTCATGGATAAAAAAGAAAACAGGGCGGATATTCTTTCTTTAAAAAGAGTTTTGAAAAATTCAATGGCGATTTCAGCGGATGTTGGGGCGGCAGTTGATCCAAACTATCCGGGAGTCGAAGATAAAAAAAATGCCTGCTATCTTTCCAAGGGCGTTATTTTAAAAAAATATACGGGTTCCCGTGGAAAATCTGGGGCAAGCGATGCAAATGCTGAATTTATCAGCATGATGAGAAATCTTTTTACTTCCAATGAAATCAACTGGCAGACCGGCGAACTGGGAAAAGTGGATCAGGGCGGCGGAGGCACAGTGGCTTTTCTTCTGGCTAAAATGAACATGGATGTACTGGATGTAGGACTACCGGTTCTTTCCATGCACGCTCCGACTGAAGTGATCGCAAAAATAGACTTGTATATGGCTTATAAAGCTTATAGAGTCTTTTTGGAAAAAGCCGGTTGTTAAGCTGCTCTGAAATTTAGGAGCCTCATGAATATCAAAAGCCTGAAAGCAAAGATTTCATTTATTGGATTTCTCTTTTATTCTTTTATATTTTTATTTTTCAGCCTGACTTTTTATTACCTTCTTTCTCAGAGTATTAAAAAAAATATTTCAGACACCCAGTTTCAGATGATTTCCCAAATTGCGTTTGATATTGAAAATAATCTTCAAATCAGGATATCAGCTTTAGAAAGGGTTTCAAAAATTTTTTCAAAAAAAAATATTAAAAATCAGAAAGATTTAAATTTATTTTTACTTGAAAGAGAAGGAACCGGGACACTTTTTAATGGGCTTTTCATAGCTGATTTAAAAGGAAGACTTCTGGTTCAGGCTCATTTCAGCAATCCGCTAGATTTAGAATTAATTTTTGAAGAAAAATTTGTTTCTGAAATTCATAAGACTCAAAAAACTGTAATTTCCACTCCTTTTATTGAAAAAAATTCAAACATGCCTTCTATTATTATTGGCACTCCGATTTTTAACTCTCAAAAAGAGATTGCAGGAATTATTGGCGGCGCTATGGATCTTTTTCAGAATGAACTATTTCAGGAAATGAACAATATTCATATTGGAAAAAAAGGCTATATGTATCTTTTTGATAAAGAGAAAAGGCTGATAGTCCACTGGGATAAAAAGAGGCTTCTGACAAAGGTTCCAGACGGAGCCAATAAAGGTATAGATATGGCGGTAAATGGCTTTGAGGGAACAGTTGAAAATCAAAACTCTTATGGATTAAAAGCATTGACTACCTTTAAGAAATTGAAGATGAAAGACTGGATTTTAGGGAGCAATTACCCTATTGAAGAAGCTTATGAGTCTGTTGAAAAATTGAAAGAAATTTTTTATCTGATTTTTTTAAGTTCCCTTCTTTTTTTTCTAAGTTATTATCTGCTGATTCGAAAATACCTTTTTCCTCTTTCCAATCTGACCGATCATTTTAAAAAACTTCCTGAAACAAACTGGGAACAACGGTATTTTCAATACTCAAAAAAAGATGAAATCGGCTATCTTTCAGAGGCTTTCAATCAGATGATTGATAAACTTCAAACTTCGGAAGAAGAAATCAGAAAACTTTCCAATGCGGTGAACCAGTCTCCTGTCTCAATTGTGGTAACAGATATCAATGGAAAAATCACTTTTGTCAACCCCAGTTTTGAAGATATTACAGGATATCCGATTGAGGAAGCGATGGGAAAAAATCCGAATATTCTAAAATCGGGTAAACATGACGATGAATTTTATCAGGAAATGTGGAATACGATTTCTAATGGAAAGACATGGCAGGGAGAAATCTGCAATAAGAAAAAAGACGAGTCTTTGTATTGGGAAGATGCGACCATTTCTCCAGTCAAAAATAATGAAGGAGAAATTACCCATTATATTGGCGTGAAAAGAGATATCAGTAAAGAAAAGGAAACGGAAGAAAAACTGCGCATTTATACATTGACGATTGAAAAAGAACTGACTGAAAAAAGAAACGCTTTGTTGAACGCTCAGAAAATTCAAAGAAATTTAAATCCTCAGCAGATTCCTGTTTTTGAGAAATTCAATATATCAGCTTTTTATCTTCCCTCTGAGGAACTGGGAGGGGATTTTTTTGATGTCCGTGTGATAGGCGAAAAACTGGTCATTATTCTGGGGGACTGTGAAGGGCATGGGCTGGAAGCCGCTTTAGACAGTGTGCTGACGAAGGCTATCTGCGACCGGTATTACAGTCTTTTTGAAATTGCCCGCACTGATATTTTTCTTCAGGCAGTCAATAATGATATTCTGGAATATTTTAAGGGAGAAAAATTTTTAACTCTTTTTGCGGCTGTCATTGATTTGGAGACAAACGAGTTGTTTTATTCCAGCGCCAATGCTGAAATTCCTTTTCTGATACGGAAAAACAAAGCTTTTTTATTGGAAAGACCGGAGGGATTTCATATTGGTTTTGAAGCAAATATGAATTTTGAAAGAAAATCTATCCGTTTGATGGAAAATGATAAACTGGCTTTTTATTCCGATTCTGTGCGGGAAATGATGTCGAAAGACCTTGTTCCTTTCGGTCTCGAAAATCTTGAGAATATTTTCAGCCGTTTTATCCATTCTCTTCAGACTGATTTAGCTCTTTTTCTATCAGAAGTGAAGAGTTTTTATGGACGATTCCCTTTAGAGGATGACACCACTCTTGTTTTTATTGAGTATAAAGGGGGAAGTCTCTGGAAAAAAGAGGTTGAAAGTCAAAAAGAAATCAATGAGCTGATCCATCATATTTTTGAATTGTTCTATCAATATAATTTTCCTGAGCAGAAAAAAACTCCTTTGCTGGAGTTTCTGAAGTTAAATCTAAAAACAGGAGTGAAAATTAATTTTTCTATTCATTTTAAAAAATTATGGATTAAAATAGAATCTTATGAAAAAAAGTTTTCTGTTTTTGAAATTGAAAATCAATCTAAAAAAACAAATTTTGAATTAACCAATTCTTTTCATTTTTAAAACAGAATTTGATAAAAGAAAAACATTTATTCAGGCTGTCGATTATTATTGAAATTAACTCGGACACTGAGCGGAGTCGAGGTGTCACTTCGGCTGTGCTCAGTGACCGTACGGCTACGATAATAACCAAAACAAAGCTATTAAAGATTGAATCAGTAAAGAGAATTGATGGAAATAGCTTTCAATAATCGACAGCCTGATTATTTTATATTTCAGTTTATTATAAATAATTTATAAAAGGGACAATGGCATGAACCTAAAAAAAATATTTTCTTTTTTATGTTTCCAAATTGATGAAACGCAAAATAATTTCAGCCTGAAAGATTATGAAGAGTACAGGAAAAAAAAGCTGATCAGTCTTTTTACTTTTATCTTTTCATTCTATCTTCTTTTTTACAGTTTTATCGATATATTTATTCTGAATCATGTCTTATTCGGAATTTTTCTTTTTACAGCCTTAATATTTGGTATTCTTAATTTTATTTTTTTTACAAAAAAGATGATTCAAAGAGAAACCGCTTCCAATGTGATTATTTCTTTTTCTTTTGTTATTTTCTCAAGCCGTTTTTATCAAGGCGGAATTGAAGCTTCAGGGATTTTCTGGATGTTTTTATTCCCGATTTTATCTTTTTTTTTAAAGGGAGGGAAAAAAGGGGTTTTTCTGACACTGCTTTTATTTTTTACAAACCTGATTCTCTATTTCTGTTTTCAGGATGAAAATCATCTGAAATATCCTTTAAAATACACTATTATTGCTTTTTCGGTCTATCTTTTGTCGGCCGGTTTTTCTTTTTTTTATGAATATTCTTTAAAACAGTATTTTTATTTGATCGAAGTAAAAACCGCAGAGCTTGTCAAATCAAAAAAACAAACTGAGGATGCAAGGGAAGAACTTCTTAAAACCAATCAAATCAAAGATAAAATGTTTACAGTCATATCTCATGACCTTCGGGGATCTTTAGGAAGCATTAAAAATTTTGTCAGCTATCTGATATCAGACCCTTCCTATGCTCAGGAAAAATTAAGCGATTCTTTGAATCTGATTCTTTTAGGGTGCAATACAACTTATGATCTTTTAAATAATCTTTTGGAATGGGCGAAAATGCAGATCAACCGGGTGGAGTATCAGCCGTCTGATTTTTTAATCAATGATTTGATTAAAGACAATTTTGCCCAAAATCAAGCTGCTTCCATCTCGAAATCAATCAGTCTGGTTTTTGAGAACTCTCAAAATTTCTGGGTTTATGCGGATAAAAATATGACTGATCTTATTTTAAGAAATCTGATTATGAATGCGCTGAAATTTACTCCTCACGGAGGAAGCGTCAAAGTTGAGGTTCAGGAAAAAGAAGAGGGTGTAGAAGTGGCAGTGCGGGATACGGGGATTGGAATGTCTCCTGAAATGATTGATAAATTGACTCGAAATGAAAATTGTGAGAGCCATCTGGGAACGGATGGGGAAAAAGGGGCAGGAATAGGGCTTTCTCTTTCTAAAGAGTGTGCGGAAAAAAATAGAAGCAGGCTTTTGATAGAGAGTGAAAAAGGAAAGGGAACCCGTATTTTCTTTTTATTAAAAAAATCATCTTATGTATAGCTAAAAAGAGGAGAAACAAATGGAAAAAGCAGTTTTAATTACCCAGTGTCTTCAAAATGATTTTGTCGAACCCATTGATAAATATGATCCGCTGCCCAACATGCTTCATATAGGCTACAGTGAGGCGAAAAGGCTGATGGGGGAAAATCTTTCCGATTCTCCGGTTCATTCGGTGATTGACTGGGCGTACCGGATTTCTGAAAAAGACCTTGCTATTATTCATATCAGGGACTGGCACGATTCTTCAGATCATCTTCAGGAAGAGCATTTAACCCTTTTTGGGGAACACTGCCTGAAAAACACAAGGGGAGCGGAATTTGTTTTTAAAAATCAAATGCTTCCGGGAAGAAAAGATTTTATTGTCAATGCTTCCGGAATCAATGATTTTATCGATACCAATCTTGAGGAAATCCTTTCAGGCTATCAAAATCAAAAAATGAAAATCGGGCTGATGGGAGTCTGGACCGAGGCAAAAATCCTTTTTCTCTCTTATGAATTAAAATCCCGTTATCCTTTTTTTGAGATCGGGCTTTGCAGCGCATTGACCGCCAGTTCGTCCCGGGCTACTCATTTTAATGCTTTGGATCAGATTAAAAACATTCTGGGCATCCGCATCTTTTCATCAGTGGGAGATTTCACCACTTTTCTGGGCAATTCTTTACCAGATATACAAACCAAGTTAAAGGGAAGAGAGAATTCTATCCAGATTGACCTCGATCCTCCCTTTTCCATATCGGAAACAGATAAAAAGATTCTGGCCTATCTTTTTAAAGACTGCCGGAAAGTGGAACTGAAATCTCTGGACGGCGGTTTTTCAGGGAATCTGGTTTTGAAAGCGAAAAGTACCGATATTTTGGGGCATAAGCAGGTGCCTACAGTCATTAAAATCGGGCAGAGAAACTTGATTTCAAAAGAGAGGATGTCTTTTGAAAAAATTCAGGAAGTTATGGGAAACAATGCCCCCAATATCGTGGATTCAGTTGAGCTGGAAGACAGGGGAGGGATCAAATACCGTTATGCTTCGATGCTGGATACTCAGGTCAAAACTTTTCAGGATTTTTATGAGCAGGATGGAAGTCAGTCAAAAATCAGCCAGTTTCTGGATATTGTTTTTAAGGATCATCTGGGGAGGCTTTATGAAGCCAGTGAGTATGAAAAGCTCAATCTTTTAAATTATTATGATTTTCAGGCAAAGTATGCTCCGTTTGTGCGGAAAAATGTGGAAGCGGTGATAGAAAAAAAAGCCGGTCAGGAGACAATTGAAATTATTCCGGGGAAAGTGATTCCCAATGTCTGTTCCTTTTATGAAAAAGACTTGCTGACTTTAAAAGAATATACGGCTGAAACCCATTACATGGCTTATCTTCACGGTGATCTCAACGGAAAAAATATTATCATTGATCATCAATCCAATGTCTGGCTGATTGATTTTTTTCATACCCACAGAGGGCATATTTTAAAAGACTTGATTAAAATGGAAAATGATATTCTTTATATCTTTACTAAAATCAATTCTTTAGAGGAATTGCAGGAAGGGCTTCTTCTGACAGATAAACTTTTGAATATTCATGATTTGAAGCCGATTCTTCCAAAAAAGTGGATGGAAGAGTTTAAGTTTCCTCAAATTAAAAAAGCGTTTCTCTCGATTCGAAAGCTGAGATCATTTTACGCTGACTTGATTCAGACAGACCGTGATCCCTATCAGATTTATACAGGATTGATGCGTTACGCTATGCATACGCTTTCTTTTGATGAGTCAAACCTGTTTCAAAAAAAATGGGCGCTTTATACTGGAAGCCTTTGCGCGGAAAAAATTAAAAATTCAATTTATGCTTCAAAAAAGCTGAGGATTGATTTTCTGACTCTTCCTAAAAGTGCGAAAGGAAAAATCGGGCTGACACTGCTTCCGGGTAGAAAAGACAAAGAGAGGATGATTTACGATGATTTAGAGGTTTTGAAAGAAAATCAGATTACCCATATTGTCTGCCTTCTCACAGAAGATGAAATGGTTCGTTTTGGAGTGCCTGATTTAAAAAAACAGTATGCGGAAAAAGGGTTTGAAGTTTATTATTTTCCTATTCTGGATCAGGGAATTACCGAAAAAGTTTTGACCCATTCGTTATTTGACTGGATAGAGAATGCATTGGAAAATAAAAAAAATATTTTAATTCACTGTGTAGGCGGATTGGGAAGATCGGGGATGATCGCTGCGGCGTTTTTAAAAAACAGATTCGGGTTTTCACCGGAAGAGGCGATCTCAACGGTAAGGAAAACCAGAGGGGAAAGAGCGGTTGAGACTCGATCCCAGGAACAGTTTGTCTATGATTACGATTAATTAAAAAACGCTGTGAGTCAGCGTTTTTTTTAGGCGGGTTCTAAAAATTAAATTTTTCTGTCATTTCAAACAAAGTGAGAAATCTTAATGTATTGATATATTAATAAAGATTTCTCTTCGCTTTGCTCATCGAAATGACAATTTTCTTTATTTTTAGAACTGCCCTTTAGTCTTCCAAAATTTCTTTTTCAAGTTTTTTCATTTTAGCAAGACAGTAGTTTTCTTCTGTCAGTTCTTTTTCATTGACGGGAAGCTTGATGCCTGTTCTGAGTATCTCTAGCGCTTTTTGATTTTCTCCTGCGTCAAAGAGAGCTTCGGCATAATAAAGATAGGTAAATCTGAGTTTTTTGCTGATTGCCATGGCTTTTTCAAAATATTTTAATGAAAGGTCGTCGTCTCCAAAACTGATAGGCCATCCCGGCGCTTTAGAATAAAGCCGTCCCAATACCATGAGGGCAAAACCGTTTTGATAATCTGGGGATTTTTTCTCGATCCATTCAAAAACTTCTTTTGCTTTTTCTATATAGGATAGGCTTTTGTTTAACTGAGCAAGCTCTGCATAGGAAATTCCCAAAAGAAGATGAGCTTCCATTCCGTTTGGATTCAGAGAAATCGCTTTTTGCGATGCTTTTGAAGCTTTTAAATAAAAATCTTCTTTTTGATCCTTGTCTTTTTCAAAGAATTTTGCATAAAAATTGGATGAGTAGGCGAATAAACAAAGGGACTCATAATCTTTTTCCTGAGATTCATAGGCAGCTTGATGAAATATTTTCATAGCTTCCAAAGCTTTTTCAGGCGAATGCCTTTTTTCCCACAATTGCTTTCCTTTTAAAATGAACGGTTCTTTCTCTGCGAAAATAAAAAGATTGGTCATGAGCAAAAGCAATGGCAGTATTATTTTTTTCATGATAAAATCCTCTTTTAGGTATTTTTTTTAAAGCTTTTCTTTTATAAAAATAACATGTTTTTTTTAAATTGAATGATTTATTTTCATTGAATTGAGTATTTTTTTATTAAATTTAATATGCTGATATTTTTATTTAGAAATTTAATTTTTTGATTCTCCAGAAATCATTTACAATAAAGAGTAATTTTAATAAAGAATATCACGCTGAAAAATTATAAAGGAAGTTTAATGGAAAACTTAGAAAAATTCAGAGCGCTCGGACTGTCTGAAAATGTAATTGAAGCCTTAAAAATAAAAGGTTTTGAAGAACCGAGCCCGATTCAGGAACTCACCATTCCTCTCTTACTGAACGGCGAAAAGGATATTATCGGACAAGCTCAGACAGGTACAGGTAAAACAGCCGCGTTTGGTCTTCCGCTGATTGAAAGAATCGAAGAAAAAAATGAAACAGTTCAAGCTCTTATTTTGGTTCCGACACGGGAACTGGCTATCCAGGTAGCAGAAGAGATTCACTCTCTCAAAGGAAAAAAAAGACTCTATATTACTCCGATTTACGGAGGTCAATCCATTGATCAGCAGATCAAAAAATTAAAAAGGGGCGTTCATATTGTCGTTGGAACTCCGGGACGGATCATCGACCATATCAACCGCAAAACGCTTAAATTGGCTAATCTTTCTTATGCTATTCTCGATGAAGCGGATGAAATGCTGAATATGGGATTTATAGACGATATCAAGGAAATATTAGGTCATACTCCTGAAAATAAAAGAATGCTTCTTTTTTCTGCAACCATGCCGGATGAAATCATGATGATTGCGCGAAAATATATGAAGGATTACGAAATTGTCCGCGTGCAGAAAGAAACTCTGACCACAAACCTGACAGATCAAATCTATTTTGAGGTTTCTCATAATGACAAATTTGAAGCGCTCTGCCGGATTATCGATATAGAGTCAGAATTTTACGGACTGATATTTTGCCGTACCAAGATTGATGCGGACCAGATTTCAAACCAGATGATTGAGAGAGGCTATGATGCCGAAGCGCTTCATGGTGATATTTCGCAGTTTCAAAGAGAAAATATCTTGGCGAAGTTTAAAAAGAAGAGAATCAATATTCTAGTTGCGACCGATGTTGCGGCAAGAGGAATTGATATCAATAACCTGACCCATGTTATCAACTACTCGCTTCCTCAAGACCCTGAGTCTTATGTTCACAGGATAGGAAGAACTGGAAGAGCTGGAAAAGAAGGAACAGCGATTACTTTCGTAACCCCTGAAGAATACCGGAAACTGGTTTTTATCAAAAGAATTTCCAAGACAGAAATCAGAAAAGAAAAACTTCCGAAAATACAGGATGTGATTAATGCCAAGAAAACCCGCATTAAAAATAAAATTTTAAGTATTCTTGAAAATGGTGAATATGAAGATTTTTCAGAAATTGCGAAAGATATTCTGGAAGGAAAAGAAGCAGAACAGGTTTTAGCGTCTGTTATGAAGCATTTTTTTGAAGATGAGCTGGATTTAAACAGTTATAATGAGATTCAAGATGTTTCTGTCAATACAAAAGGAAAAAGCCGTCTTTTCGTTGCGATGGGAAAAATGGACAATATGACTCCAAAAAAAGTGGTTGATTTTATCAAACAAGAAGCGAAAATTGATGAAAATAAAATCAGAGATGTCAAAATCTTTGAAGCTTTCTCTTTTATTACGGTTCCTTTTGAAGAGGCTGAAATTATTTTAAGAGCCTTTAAATCGAAAAACAGAGGCAGAAGACCGATTGTAGAAAGAGCAAAAGAAAAGAGATAAGGAGAAGGAAATGAATCTTTTCAAAAAAGCTTTTCTGGTCATAGTTCTTTTTCTGGCTTTTGGTTTATTTGCCAAAAACAATTCAAAAGCCTGGCTGAAAATAAAAAGCTTTCCTCTCAATGCCGCTATTCTGATTAATGGAGAGCCCAAGAAATTTTCACTGGAAGAAGAAACAACCAAAAAGATTTATTTAGAAAAAGGAAAATACACTCTCTCGTTCACTGCTGAAGGGTATTATGATAAAACTCTGACGGTTTTGCTGGATCAGGAGGTATTTCTTGAAAATAAACTTGAAAAAAAAGATTCTCACCTTGCTTTACTCAAAGAAATTGAAACTGGAAAACAGCCGAAATCGATTGCGTTTACTCCCGACGGGAACTATCTTGTCGTGCCTCTTTTAGATGACAACGGAGTGGATATTATTTCTGTCCGGGATCTGAAAAAAATCAAAAGAATTGAATTTCCTGAAAAATATGCTTCCAAAAAAGGTTTTGTCGAATCTGCTTTTTCGATTCAGAAAAATGAACTCTGGATATCCCAGATGTGGGCGAATGTGATTCATGTGATTGATTTAAAAGATTTTTCCTATAAAAAAACGATTCAAACCGGCGGAAAATTCAGCAAAGTGATTCTTTTTTCAGATAATGAAAAAACGGTTTTTGTATCAAACTGGATTTCAGAAGATATTTCAGTGATTGACACTGAAAATTACAAACTGATCAAAAAAATCAAGACAGACGGTATTCCCCGCGGTATGCTGATGAGTCCTGACGGGAAATATCTTTATGCGTGTATTTTCGATAAAGGCAAAATTGAGAAAATTGACCTTGCCACGGGCAAGACGATCAAAGTTTTATCTCCGGGAAGCGCTTTAAGGCATGTGGTGGCAGATAAAAGTAAAAATCTTTTTTATGCGTCGGCCATGGGCAGCGGGCAGATTATAGTCGTTTCTTTTCAAAACGATAAAGTGATTAAAAAGATCAAGGTAGGGGACAAACCGAATACGATTCAGCTTTCTGCTGATAAAAAGTTTTTGTTTATTTCAACCCGCGGTCCGAATAATCGGAAATCTTATCTTTTGAAAGGTCCCATATTTGGAAAAGTATTTGTCATGAACACAGAAAACTTTGAAATTAAAGATTGGATCTGGGGAAAAAATCAGCCCACCGGTCTGGATGTTTCTCCTGATAATAAATACCTTGCTTTTACAGATTTTCTGGATCAAAATATTGAAATTTACGCCATAAAACCAGATTTATGGAACTAATTTCCGAAAGCAGGCGATTCTTGAAAAGAGATTCGGAACTCAGTTCCGTTTTCTCTTTTTATGGATATTTCTCCTCCTATCTGAGAAGTAAAAAGATGAACCAAATTTAACCCAAATCCTTTTGAATGCAAAGGATCGATTTCATCTGGCATTCCGATTCCATTGTCTTTAATGATCAATTCCATTTTATTTTCAGCTGTTTTTTTAAGGCTGATAAAAATCTGGGGGTTTTTGTGATCGGAAAAAGCGTATTTGAAAGAATTGGTAATGAGTTCATTGACAATAACCCCGAGGGGAAAAAGAATCTGGTTATCAAAGTAAAAATCCCCTATTTCTTTTTTTATTTCATAACTGGAATGAATATGAAGGGTTGCCGTAATTTCCTCAATCAGGCTGTTAAAATAGTCTTCTGTAGAGATGTTTTTATAGTCTGTGGTCCGGTAGAGTTTATCGTAAATCACCATCATGCTTAAAATTCGGTTTCTTGCGTCAAGAAGGGCGGAAGACGCATTGGAATCTGGGAGCATGCCGGCTTGAATGTAAAGAAAATGAGCGATCGTATTCATATTGTTTTTGATTCTGTGATGAACCTCTTTTAAAAGAGTTTCTTTTTCCAAAAGAAGATTTTTTACTTTTTCTTCAGCTCTTTTTTTTCCTGTAATATCTTTGATTGAGCTTAAAAGCCGGATAAAAGAGCTTTCCGGTTCTTTTATCACATAAATATTGTTATGAATCCAGCGGGTTTCACCGTTTTTAGTTTGAATTCTCAGCTCTGCTGAAATATCCTTGCCTTTTTTTAATTCTTCAATCCCTTGATAATATTTTTGAAGATCATCAGGATGAACAATCTTTGCCCATTTTTCAAATGAAGAAATTTCTTCAGCAGTGTATCCGTATTGATCTAAAACTTTTCCAACGATCCATTCCCTGACAATTTTTCCATCCGGATAAACCAGAGAAGAACTGGCCGCATCGCTGGTCATTTCTGAAAGGAGTTTATAGCGTTTCTCGCTTTCTAAAAGCGCTTTTTCTGTTTCCTTGTAATCGGTAATATCAATGGCAAATCCGCCAATAAGAGGGGTTTTCCCTTCTCGGTGAATGGAAAACTTGGTTGTTTCAAAAATTCTTTTTATGCCGTTTTTATCTGGAATCGTTTCAATTGTTTGAATCAAGCCTTTTTCGAGTGCGAGTTGATCATTGTTTAGCATAGCCCGGGCTATTTTTTCTGGAAATGATTCAGGAAAATCTTTGCCTATTGGGAATTCACCCATTATTTCACTAAACTTTGGATTAATATAGAGAGTTTCACTTTTACTGTTTTTCAAAAATGAAATAAAAGGGATGGATTCCATGAATTTCATAAACTGATCACGGCTTTCTTGTAAACTTTCCTCGTATTTTTTTCTTTCTGTCATATCTCTCAAGAATGACTGGTAACTCCCGTCTGACATCATTTTCGAGTGCATTTCTACAGTAATCATTGTTCCGTCAGATCTTAAAAGGTTTCTTTCGGCAATAACAGTTTCGCCTTTTTGAATCAAGTCATAGCGCAGAGGTTTTTCTTCTAAAACATTTTCTGGAAAAAGTGAAAATATCGGTTTCCCGACAACTTCTTCTTTTTTTTTACCCAACATTTCAAGAATCTTTTGATTTGCTTCTGTAATAATTCCCTGATGATTTCCGAATAAAACTCCATCTACAGCCAATTCAATCATTTCATAAAAAAGTTTCTGGCTGGAAACAGTTTTTTGATGAGCGGTAAAAAGTTCAAAAGCCATTTCAATTGAAGATAAAAGAACAAAATCTCCTGAATTTTTGATCACATATCCATACCGGGTAATGCTTTTGACTTTTTCAACCGTTTCTTTTTCAGAGTGGGAGGTCAGAAAAACAATGGGAATATTGATCATTTCAAGGATTTTCTTTGAGGTTTGAGGACCGTCCATCCCAGAACCTAAATTAATATCCATGAGAATAAGGTCAATTGCAGTATGATCTTGAATTAATTTTAAAGCTTCTTCGCCGCTGGAGGCGGTAATAACTTGATAACCGTTTTTTTGAAGCATTCTGGATTCAGCTAAGGCAAGAATCTTTTCATCTTCTACAAGAAGAATGGTTTTAGATAGTAATATCAAATAAAAATCCTAATCAAGTCATTTCTTTTTTCAAACTTTAAATTTAAATATAAAGAGAAAATAAAACAAAAAAGAACCTATCTATTACAGATAAAATAGCAAATGAGCGAACTCCTGTACCGGGCGGAGTAAAGCTATTTTGACAAATGTTAAAAACATTTCGCTGCTTTGTTCATAAATTCCTGAAAGGAAGCAAAAACTTCTTTTTTTTCGGGAGAATCAGGCAGGGCGGAAAAAATTTTGTCAAAAAGTTTTCTTTCATCCGCCAATTTCAGAGTAATGGGGAAATACACATTAAATATCCAGCTTAAATGATAGACAATAATATCGTTGACTGTTTTTCTGTCTTCGATTTTGATGCACTCGTTTTTCTTAAAACTTTCCACAACAAAGGGGCTGTACTTTCCGTTGTCTAAAAGACCGTATTCTAAAGCAGGATTTTTATTGTTTCTGCGCTGCTCGTAATAATAATCTGCCAGTACTCTCCAGATATCAAGTTTGTCTGAATCACGGAGAATCTTTGAAAAAAGCGTTGTTTTTTTGGGTGCGTCCAAAGGAATTTCATAGCGGTTATGATAAAGTATGGCATCTAAAATCAAAGAAGATTCTTTTTCTGACAAATGACTTAATACTGAATCTTTTCTTAAAATAGTGACAGAAAGTTCAGCGTGATTGGCGGAAATTCTATCCAGAAAGGTCTGGTATTGGTAAAATTGCTGAAATCGTCCCAGATCATGAAAAAGAGCCGTTGTTTTGGCAAGAAAAAGCTCTTCATGGGAAAAAGAAAGAAAATCAGCAATCTGTTCTGCGTTTTTAATAACTTCATAGGTATGCAGCTCTTTCAGGGTAAAATTTTCTTCAACAAGAGGGGGAGTATTGGGATAAGAATTCCGGTGGTTTTGAAACCATTTGAGATAATTTTCAAATAACGCGTTTTTCATTTTTCTGAGATGACCAGTCCTGTATAAATTTCTATTGTGATATCAGGATTTTTCCATGCGTCTGAATCCATCCCGCCTTTTTCGGCAAGGGAAGACATAAAATCTTCAAGATCGGGAATCTGTTCCCATACTTGAGGAAGATAGGTGCTTTTGTGATAACCTTTTGAAAGAACAACTCCGTGTTTACCCGGCACAATATCAGAAAGAGAGGCTTTTTGAAGCGGAGAAAGAACTGTGACTTCCAAATCAATCTGATCGTATTCGTTTTTTTTAAGGGAAGTAAAACGCGGATCTTCGAAAGCGGCTGCAAGCGCCATTTTTGGAATCCCTTCTTTCAGAGGATAGTATCCGATAATATTTCCAATACAGCCCCGTAAAGCGTTTTTTTTATGAAGGGTTACAAAAATGCCGGAGATTTCGTTAAAAACAGGGTCTTGGGAAAAAACTTTGATTTTGGATTCTCCAAACAATGCTTTTTCTATTGTTTCACGGGCAAGTTTAAGAATTTCTTTTTGTGTGTCAATGCTGATTGTCATTGTTCTGCCTTATTTAAAAAAAGAGCAAAGGAAAAATCCCCGGCTCTTTTAATAAAAAAAATATAAATAGCCTTTTGACTACTTTTTTTTAATTGGAATCGAAATTTCAGTAATCAAGTCTTCTTCTTTCGTGTTTACCGGAGAATTCAAATAAGCCTCAATCAGAAAATTTTCAGCCAGAGTATATTCAGAGTTTTTAGCGATCCAGTCTCTTAATGCCTGATAGGCTTTCATTTTCTCAGCCGCATAGTAAGGTCCTTTATAGGTTACCTGCGCAGAGGCATTATGAGAAAGAACCATTTTTTGAAATCCTTCTGTTGCATTGGTTTCATTTTTAACCGGCACGCAGACTGCTGCCCTGCATTTTTCCACAGGAGTATCTTTGGGATTATCATAATAAATAGCCATAATTGCTCCAACCAATTCAGAAGAATTTTTCGCCGCCCATGCGAAACATTCCTGAAAAAGTTCTCCCAATTCCCAATAAGGTCCGGTTTTCTCTTTAAAAATCACTGAGACAGGATTTAAACTTTTGACTGTAACTTGATATTCACCCATCTTTTCTCCTCTCAATTTTTAATTAAAATACAATTTTTAAATCTAATCAAATTTTTCAGATTTGTATAATCTTTTTCATGAGAAGAAGAGATTTTCTGAACCGGAAAACTGCTCTTGCGGTTTCCTTGCTATGGTGTGATCTATACTTTGAAATAAAGATGATTTATGGACAAAGAGGGATGACGGAAACAGTTCATTTAAAAAAATACAATTCTTTCAATTTTAGTTTACTTTTTATCCTTTTTTATCATAAATTTATGTATGAAAAAAGTAAAGAGGGAGAATAAAGAGAGTTATGAGAGATATTTTCAGAGAAGGGAAAAAGGTTTTCCTATTGTCAGGAATTCTTTTTCTGGGTTTTGGAGTTTTATGGTATTTTCAAAGAGTGTCCCAATGGGGGATTGTTTTTTTGATTTTAAGCTTATTGATGATTTTTCTTTTTGGATATACGATCTTTTTTTTAAGGGTGCCGAGAAGAAAAACCAAGATTGATCCTGACCTAATCTATGCTTCGGCAGACGGCTTTGTTATGCTTATTGATGAAGACTGCGAAGCTCCCGCATTTTTGGAAGGCAGAGTGCAAAAAGTATTAATTTTCATGCATGTTGCCAGTATGCACTGGAATCTATCTCCGATAGAAGGAACTGTGGAATATGAAAAATATCAGAAGGGAAGCCTGAAAAATGTCATGAAAGAATCTTCCTGGCAGACCAATGAGCACCAGTTGATTGGAATTGAAAATAAAGAAAAGAATATAAAAATTTTAGTTTCTATGATTGCAGGTCTTATTGCAAGAAGAATCCGGTTTTTTAAAAAAACAGGCGATGCTTTGAAACAGGGAGAGACAATGGGATTAATTAAATACGGGTCTGCCAATATGATTTTTATTCCGAAGGATTTTGAAATTGTAGTCAAAAAAGGGCAGAAATCAAGAGCTGGGTTAACAGTTGTGGCAAGGAGAAAAAAATAATGATGAAGAGAATGATACCGAGTATCGTCACTTTTTTAAACCTGTTTTGCGGTTTTTTATCGATTTATTATTCCAATCAAATTGGAAATAATAATCTTTTCGCTTTAACCATATCGTCAATGGCGATTATGCTGGCGACTATTTTTGATCTTCTGGACGGAAGGCTGGCAAGAATTTTAAAAGTAGAGTCCAATATCGGGAAAGAGCTGGATTCGTTTTCAGATTTAATCACTTTTGGACTGGCTCCGGCATTTCTTTTTTTAAACTTTTTCCAATACCTGCTTTTCCAGAAAGGAATAGTTGTTTCTCCTGTCATTATTATTGTGTTTAGTTTTATTTATACCATTACTGCCGCGATGAGACTGGCAATGTATAATATCAATACAAATCCGAATGAGAAGGTAGAGTATTTTACCGGAATGGCATCGACTTTTGCCGGAATCAGCGTAGCCGGACTGATCGGATTTAATTATATTCCAACCCTGGTGGATGACTGGTGGATAAAAGACTTTTATTTGTTTCAATTGCCTGGAAATCCTGTTTTTTATGCGGTGTTTTATCTCTTTTTTGCATTTTTAATGGTTTCAAAAGTAAAATATAAAAAATCTTCTACAATGCTTTTTAATTTTAAGGGCGGAATAGGGTATATTTTATATAATGTTGGATTTTTTGTATTCCTGATTTTCGCTTTCAGGTATTTTATTATTGTGATGGTGATTACTTATACGATTATCCCGGTTTTTAGAATATTTAAAAAGAAGAAGGCATGACCAGAAAAGAAAAACGAAAAAAGATTATTCAGAAATACCTGCGCTGGCTTCCGAAACGGAAGATTAATTTAAGTATTTTAGGCGGAGTTCTTTTCTTTTTCACAACTCCTCCTTTTAATCTCTGGATTCTGGGATTTTTTCTTTTCATTCCTTTTTTTATGATTGAAGAAGAAGAGGAAAACTGGGGCAAAATATTTATTTACGGCTGGATATTTGGTCTGGTCATGTATTTTACCAGTTTTTTCTGGCTGGTCGATACGATTCAGATTTTTGGGGGCTTGCCTTATACAGCTTCTATTTTTGTCTATATATTTTTCTGTCTTATTTTTGCCCTGAAGTATGCGTTTTTTTTCTGGATCGCAAAAATGTTCCGTACTTACGGAATTCCAAAGTTTTTATCTTACGGCAGCGCTCTTTTGATTGTTGAAATTTTTTATCCTGAAATATTTCCTTTTTATGTGGGCAATTCCCAGCTTGCAAACTACTATTTTATCCAAATCATAGACGCTGTAGGAATCAAGGGGATGAGTTTTATTCTGGTTTTATGTAATTCATTGATTTATGATTTTATTTTTGCCAGAAACCGAAAGATTATGCTTATTTTAGCCAGTCTTGTTTTTATGGTTTACAGTTATGGAATTATTCGTGTGATTCAGATAAAAGAACATCAGAGCAAGGCTCCTTTTCTTAATATCGGGATAATTCAGCCGGATACTCCTTTTATTACTTCGATCACACAGACCACATTAAGAATGATTGATCAAACCGTATTGGAGCAGACAAGGAATCTGATTGAAAAAGCAGGAGAAGACAAACTTGATCTGATTGTGTGGCCTGAGTCGGCTACTCCTTTCCAAATTTCTGAGGGGGCGTATGCGGATCAGTTTCTTCTTTCGGAAATGAAAAAAATCATTGAGAAAGAGAAAGTAGGGTTTATCTTCAGCGAGATTGATTTGGATGCTTATTTTAAAGGGAAAAATCTTTACAGCACTGCGACAATCATGGGAACGGACGGAAAAAAACTCGACTCTTATAATAAAATTTACCTTCTTCCATTTGGGGAATACCTGCCGTTGGGGGGATTTTTTCCATCTCTTTACAACCTCTTCCCCCAAGTAGGAAAATTTCAGTCTGGAACTGAAATCAAGAATTTCCAGTTTAAGGGAATAAACCTTTCTCCTCAGATATGTTATGAGATTATTAATCCTGATCTGGTGAGGAAATTTGTGAGGAAGGGAGGAGATGTTATTATCAATCTGACCAACGACAAATGGTTTGGGCAGACCAATGCCAGTCTTTATCACCTCTGGCTTTTGGTACCGCGCGCTATTGAAAACCGGGTGCCTTTAGTCCGGGCAACCAACAGCGGGATTTCTGCGGTCATTGACCAGACAGGCGAGATGATTGCCGGACCTACCGATATATTTGTCAAAGACATCCTTTCGGCAAAGGTTTTTATTGTGAAAAGGATTTTTGGTCTTTATTCTTATATTGGAGATTTTCTCTTAATTTTTATTATTCTTTTCAGTCTTTATCTTGTTTATAAAGATAAATACATCTACAAAACCCATCTTCAGTTTCCAAAATCTTGAGTTTATGAAAGAAGGAGCTTTCTCATTGCAAAACAGGGAATTATATTATTTAACAAAAAAAGAAAAAAATACAAAAGCCAGGCTGGGTGAACTCCGCCTTGCACACGGAGTGGTGCAGACTCCTGTTTTTATGCCGGTCGGGACAATCGGCACAGTCAAAACCATGTCTTCCATTGAGATGGCGAAAATCGGGTATGAACTGATTTTGAATAACACTCTTCATCTTTTTTTGAGACCCGGGCTGGATATTATTAAAGAGTTTAAAGGGATCAAAAATATGATCCGCTGGAATAAAAACCTTTTGACTGATTCTGGGGGCTATCAGGTCTTCAGTCTTTCTGATTTTCGGCACATCAATGATGATGGAGTTATTTTTAAAGATCCTATGACAGGCTCAAAGCATTTTTTTAACCCGGAAATTGTGATTGATATCCAAAAAATCATCGGCTCAGATATTATTATGCCCTTAGATGAGTGTACGCCCACAAGCGTAGATAAATCCTACTCGAAAATAGCAAAAGACAGAACGACCCGCTGGGCAAAACGCAGCAGGGATTATATCAAAACAATAGAAGACCCGCCTTTCTTGTTTGGAATTACTCAGGGAAACATGTATGAAGATTTAAGAAAAGAAAGTATTTTAGAACTTGTTGACCTCGATTTTGACGGATATTCGATCGGTGGACTGAGTGTGGGGGAAAATAAGGAAATAATGTATTCAATCACCGATATTTCCACTGCTATCCTGCCGGAGAACAAAGCCCGGTATCTGATGGGGGTAGGGAGTCCTGAAGACCTTGTGGAGACCGTAGGGCTTGGAATTGATATGTTTGATTGTGTGATGCCCACTCGGAATGCGCGAAACGGTTCTGTTTTTACCCATTTTGGAAAAATGAATTTAATCAATGCAAAACATAAAACTTCTCAACTTCCAATTGAAGAAGGATGCCCTTGTTTTGCCTGTCAAAACTATTCGAGAGGATATATCCGTCATCTTTTTAAAACCAGAGAAATGCTCGGCTATCAGCTTGCAACCGTTCATAATCTCACCTATATTTTCAATCTGATGAAAGAAATCCGGAAAGCGATTGAAGAAGACCGTTATCCAATGTTTAAAAAGAAGTTTTACGAGCTTTATTTTCATAAAGAATAAAAATTTTCTACACGCACTTTGTGAATAAACCGGTAATAGAGGTAGGGAACAACGATCGTTGTTCCCTACCTCAAATCCAATTAACCTTTATAAGGTTTGATATCTAAAATTTTAATATGGACATCTTGTCCGCCGATTTCTACATTAATATCCTGATTTTTCTTTCCACCCAGCATTGCTTTTGCAAGTGGAGAATTGTAGGCCAGAATATGTTTCTCTTCGTTGGTGTCCCAGAAACCAAGAATAGTATAAGATTCTTTTTTAGCGTTTCTTTCTATCTGAACCGTTGTTCCCGGAGTAACTTCTTCACCGGAAATCTGACTTAAATCAATAATTTTTGTTTTATCGATCAATTCCTGAAGGAATTTTATCTGATTGTTTAAAGTGCTTTCTTTTTCACGGGCAGCCTGATACTCGGCATTTTCCCGAAGGTCGCCTTTCTGTCTGGCTTTATCGATTTCAACAACATTTTTCGATTTTTCAATATTGAGTTCTTCGATTTTTTTTCTTTGTTTATTAAAGCCGTCTTCACTGGACCAGATTATTCTTTCGTCAAGATAATCAATAATAACATGAGAAATTAGATCGTCTTGTGATTTGACTTCTTCAACATGCGGAAGTTTCTTTAAAATCTGGCGAATCAGTTCATTTTTTCCTGTTTTTCCTTTGTTGGTGGAAATCAAGCCGGATGAGTTTTTAATCAAATGATAAATTTTAACAATATAATCTTCATCCTGATGAGAAACTACAAAATCAATAAAAGAAGTAGGCTCACCCTCTTCCTGATCGATCAATTCTCTGAAAAGAATATCGGTGGCGGTATTTAAAATATTTTTTGCTTCGGGAGTGGAAATAGAAGGGGTAAACCAGTTGAGTTTTTTCTGGTTCATCAGTTTTCCAATGGTATCGATCCGATAAAGAATTTCGATATAGAGATCTTTGAGTGAAAATTGATAGGTTCTGTAATCTCCTTCAATCATTCTCTCAAGGCACCACATGGTAATATAAGGATTCATCTTGAATTTATTGTGAATTGTATCTTCTACCAGTTCCTTCATATCTTCGGGAGAAAGATGAAGAGAGAGTTTTTCCATGATATGGGGAGCCAGCTGACCTCGGTCAATCCAGAAAATTTCCTGAAGCACTGTTTCACATTCAGGAAGTTCTTTTTCAATATAATTGATGATTTCTTTTTTATAATCAGCTTTATAATTATGGAGAAGGGTTTTAATCAGGTTGTCTTCGTCGTTAAAAATACTGAAGGAATATTCGATTTCCCCGACATATTTTTTATTGGTTCTGAAAAGTCTTTTTAAAAGAATAAAAGAAATCAGCTGCTCATGAAAATCAAATCTCGGGTTTTGAATCGTATCTTTAAAGTATTGCACCATTTCTTTAAATTCATCTGCAAATTCTTCAATTAGGTCGGATTCCTTGATAAATTCCTCATAAATTTTGACCTTATCGTCAAATTTCTTGGTCTGATGGAAGCTGTTGATCAATTCTTCTTCGTATGAAAGTTTAATGTCTCTTAAGATGTATTTCGGTCGTCCTTCTTTGATCATACCGATATTGGATTCTTCTTTCAGATAGGTTTTAGCATTGTTCCACCACTTGTTCCATTCATTGGTATTAATAATATCCGGTACCAGTTCATCTTTAAAATTGTCGATACTGAGTTCTTTATCAGGAAAACTCTTTAAAATAGCGACCAGAATTTTCTTCGCTTCTTCTTTGGAATGGATGTTTCCGATTTTCTTTTCTTTTTTCAAGACCCAGATGTGTTCCGGGGTAAGCGGCATTAAAGACTTGAGAGCCATGATATAGCTCATTTTATGGTTGATTTTTCCGTCAAAAATCAGATAAAAATCTTCTCCCTTGATTTCCTGAATCTTACCGATTCCCCATGTTTTATGGTAAATATAAGAATCCTGATCAAAAAGAATTTCTTTTTCAAATTTTTTGATTGAGTTTTCAATTTTAGATTTAGGATCGTTTAATCCTGAATTTTTCATACAAATTTCAAGCTGAGTTGAATTTTTGTATTTTTCACGGTAAAGGTCAATTAATCTGGATCTGATTTTTTGGTTAAAAGGTTCTTTGACCAGCATGTTTTTGGCAACAAAAATCGCTTCTTCAATTTTTTCGACACCTTCCAGTTCATCCAGAAGGGAAAGCATCAGATTATGGGAAAGTTCTTGATTGTTGTCTGCAATAAAAGAAGCTATGTTTTGAAAAAAATGAATTTCTTCGGGGATTTCGCTGACTATTTTTTTCCAGATCGTCTCCAAAAGTGAAAATTGTTTGCTTTTAGCGTATCTTCTTAAAGCTGATTTGAAATATTTCAGAGCAAGAACAGGGTCTTTTTTTTCGTAGTATTCAGCCAGTCTTTTTGCCAAATCTCCGTTTTCTGTGTCGATGGCAACCAGTTTTTCGAGTATTTCATATTTTTCTTTTTCTTTTTCTTTCTTGAAATTATCATAAATATGGAGAAGAAGTTTGTAAGCGTAAATGCTTTCTTCATTCTCAATGATTTTATTTAAAATCGTTTCAACGACCGACCATCTTTTATTGTCCTTAAATATTTCAACCAGATGAATTAATGAGTCCGTATTCTCTTTGTCATCGATTTTATAAGACAAAAGACCGAGAATATAAAGACCTGTAATGCTTTTAGGGGAATTTTTAACAAAATCAAGAGTAATTTGATGGGCTTCCGTTTCTTTTTTTTCGTTAATAATAGATTTTAATAGATTTTCTAAATCATCAGACTCTTTTTTTCCGAAATTTTCTATAGTAGAACGAGTCCATTGTTCTTCTTTTAATTTTTCTTGTAATTCTTTTAAGATTGCCATAAAAATTCCTCTTTTCTAAATTTTTAATTTCTGGTAAATAACGGGATCTAAAATTTCCAAAGCTTTTAAATTTTCTTTGATCAACTCAGGCTTGTTCTGAGCCAAATAATAATCTATTTTAAAAAGATTAAGTCTTAACAGGTTTAAAAGATCCTCTTTTTTTTTGGAACGATTGTATTTATTCTCAAAAACCTGGATTCGTTTATCCATTTCGCTTGTTTCCTGCAAAGACAATTCTCTCTTGATCTTAAAAAAACCTCCTGTAATACCGCTGATTCCAATCCATTGCAGTAAGTTCTTCAGTTCAGGCATTTTACCTGTCTTGTTATAATTCTTCTTATAATAGTATAGTATTTTTTCTATAAAATCAGAATTTACATCCCATAAATTTAATACAGAAGGGTTCATAAAAAAAGCTTCTCTGTAGCAAAGGAGCGCTTTTTCAATTTTTTTTTCAGAAAAATACATTTTTCCGAGGATTCCCCATGGTTCAGATTGTTTTGGATAATGCTTGACCAGGCTGACTAAAAATGAAAAAGCGGCTTCGTTTTTACCGATTCCCAAAAGACTTCTGGCAACCCCCATTTTTACTGAAAAAGGATTTTTATCCAAAGGGTTGACAGGGGTGAGGTTGACCCTGGCGTAAATTTTTTTCATAATATGAAAAGAAGCAGCGTCTATCAATTGTCTGGGGGGAGTAATGGATTTCGAGTAAATTTTTTCAAGGAATTTGTCCCAGACTGTAATAGGACTTTCAGCGCTTTGAATCTCTTTTTCATTTTTCATCCAGTAGTTTGCGATATCCAGTCCCCAGTCCAAAATTTCAGCTTCTTCCAGATTGTTATGATAATCATAAAATATTTTTTCGTTTATTTCAATAAATTGTCCCTGTTTTAAAAGTTCAACAAGTTCATTTTCAATCATGATTTTTTTCTTCCTCTATCGATTCAAGCAAAAGAAAACTTCCGTCAAAGTCTTTTCCAAAAGATTCAAGATTTCTTTGAATGACAGAACTTTTTTCTGTCTCGAAAAATTGAAACTCACCCATTCTCAAGACTTTTAAAGAATAGGGAAGAGGAGAATCTGTATCTTGATAAAAAAAATCAAGAGTATAGCGGAGCTGTCCTTGATTATTGTAATATTCTTTTTTTATCAGTCTTTTTAAGTGATCGTAAAAATATTTGACCGATTCTGTTATTCCCAGGTCTTCTACACGGCTGGTCTGAGAAACCAGAGTAGAATCCTGATAAAGAAATTCATAACTGCCGTAATATTTTTTTAAAAACCGTTTTTTTTCATAAACAGTGATCAGAGAAAGCTGGTTGGAATCATAAAAATAGTAATAAATAAATTGATTCTCAATTTTTTTAATTTTCTTTTGCATTTTTTACTCTTTTTAGATTTAAAAAGTGGTATATATTTTATTTTAGATTTCAAAAAATTAATTAATACTATTAAAATTTAAGGAATTAAAAATTAAAAAAAAATTATATTTTTTAAATATCCTGAGAAGAATTGAGGAAACGATGGAAGAACAAAGTATTTTAAACGAAATGGAAGATTTGATTTTAAAAATAAATCATCACAATTTTCTTTATTATGTCGAGGCAAAGCCTGAAATCAGCGATCTGGAATACGACCGTCTGTTTGACCGCCTTGTGTTTCTGGAAAAAAAATATTCCCATCTCAAAAAAGACTATTCGCCTACAGGAAGAGTCGGAAGCGATACGGACAATCAATTTCCTGAAATAGCGCATACGATTCCTGTTTTGAGTCTGGATAAGATTTACAACGCTTCTGACCTTTCCAAATGGCTTGAAAAAACTCAGGAAAAAACGGATCAAAAAATATCTTTCAGCATTGAGCCCAAGATTGACGGGTTTTCGGTGGCGCTTTATTATAAAAATGGAGTTTTATCCCATATTGTCAGCCGTGGAAATGGGAACACAGGCAATGATTTAACTGAAAATATCAAAACAATAAAATCCATTCCGTTAAAACTTTTATCTCCTATCGATCTGGCGGTGAGGGGCGAGGTCTATATTGAAAAAGAAGATTTTTTGAAATACAATCAGAAAATGGGGAATGTCTATGCCAATCCCAGGAATTTTGCAGCGGGAAGCGTACGGAGAAATAAAAGCAGTGAAGTGGGTAAAATTCCTTTAAAAATCTTGGTTTATGATGGATACAGCGAAAGTTTCGAGGCTCATTCCAATGAAGAAATGCACTCATTTTTAATCCAAAACCTTTTTCCTCTCAACCCTGAGATTCTTTTTTTCAATTTTGAAAACAAAGAAAAAGTCTTGACTTATCTTTCTGAAATAGAAGAAAAAAGAAAAAACCTCCAGTTTGAAATAGACGGGCTGGTGATTAAAGTCAATGAATATCAGTACCGGGAAGAGCTGGGCTATACGGCTCACCATCCCCGATGGGCAGTTGCCTATAAGTTTGAAGCGCCCCAGAATATTTCTAAAGTGATGGGTATTCAGATCAATGTGGGGCGGACGGGGCGGATCACTCCTTTAGCCTTGATTGAACCCGTTAAAATAGGGGGAAGCACTGTTTCCAGAGCCACTTTGCATAATCAGGAATATATTAATTCGTTGGAGCTGGCTGTCGGGGATACGGTGATTGTATCCAAAAGGGGAGAGATTATTCCCGCAATTGAAGAAGTAGTGGAAAAAGGCGAGGGAGAAATTTTTAGTCTTCCTGACCGCTGCCCTGAGTGTGAATCCAAACTGATGGAAAAAGGGGCGCATCTTTTTTGCGTGAATCCTTTCTGCAAAGCAAGAATGAGGGAAAAACTCGCCTATTTTGTGCAGGTAATGGATATTGAAAATTTTGGAAAAGAAACCGTTAAACTTCTTTTTGAAAAGAAAATCATAGAAAATATTCCGGATATTTACTATTTAAAAGAATCTCATCTTATTAATATGGAAGGATTTGGAGATAAAAAAACACAACTGATTCTAGAAGGAATCAAAAAAAGCCTTGAAAACCCCTATGAAACGGTTTTTACTGCCTTGGGGTTTGATGAAATCGCCGTAAAAGTGATTCAAATTTTATCGTCCAACGGTCTGGATTCTTTTGAAAAAATTATTGACGCCGCAAAAAAAAATGACCCTGAAATATTTTTAAAATTCCATGGAATCGGGAAAAGCACGGCTGAATCCATCATCAGGGAGTTTAATGATATAAAAAATATCAATCTGATTGAAGAGTTTGAAAAGATTGGACTGAAAACGGAAGATGAAAAAGAATCGAGGATAAAATTTTCTGAAAATTTAAAAAACACTGTCTGGTGCGTAACCGGAAGTTTTGAAAATTTCAAGCCGCGTGAAAAAGCTCTAGAACTCATCTTATCTCACGGCGGAAGCGTGAGTGAAAGCGTGACCAAAAGAACCACCCATCTTCTGAAAGGCGAGGGAGGGGGAAGCAAAAATGAAAAAGCTGCCAAGCTGGGAATCAAAATTGTAAGTGAAACTGAATTTCTAAAAATGCTTTCCAATCAGGAAGAAGATTTGCCCCAAAAAGAAAACTTTTTTGAAAGCTTGTTTTGAATTATTGAAAAATAGAACTATGGTTTCAAACCTGAAATAAAGCCGGATGGGGAAAGCCTCTCTCGTGGGGTATCAAATGCAATGATTTTAAAAATTTTGGGGTGAAAAAAAAACAGATTTTGTTTCTGGATAATCTCTGTATTATTTTTTATCAAAACAGAAATTGATTTAAGAAAAGACTCCGCCTGCTGGATAAACTATAAAACGGGATTTTTATTTCGTAAAACCCCATCGGATTAGAAGGATATACGAAATTCGTATATATGGAG
>MIAO01000097.1 GCA_001829155.1 Spirochaetes bacterium GWB1_36_13
AAAATAACCCAAAAAATACTGCCACAGAAAAAAATCCCTCCCTCTCAATACACCCGGGCGACCGGATTAATAAATCGCCTGTCAATTCCTTGTTTTCAAATTCCCATTGGTGATCCAACAAAATATATTTTTTGACCCTATTTATGATTTTAGCCGCCCAGAGTTTGCTATACCGATTGGTAAAACTGATAGAGGCAAAACAAAGGGTTTATTTTTTGTGCCGTAATCTTTCTATCCGTTCCTACCACAGCACCCAACCGGCTGGATCGCAGCATCAGATTTTTCTGACATTGACCTTTCATTTTGAATACTATGATTTTTATTTCTTTAACCGTGCACGATGCTGGGCTTAAGCATCCGGCTTGATTTCAGGGTTGAATAAAGGACTTAAGGATAATGAGGTGAGTGAGTGTGACTGGATTTTCAATAGGAAACAAAATCAATTTCTATTTTCCCAGACAAAAATTGGCAAAAACAGTGTCCAGAAGATCGTCCCGAATGGAAAATCCCAGAATTTCACCCAGAATTTCAAGAGAATTTTTAATTTCAAAGGCAAGAATCTCTTCTTCCTTTTCATCTTCGAGAGCCTGAATCAAAATTCCAAGCTGAATTTTCAATTTTTTTAAAACCTCGTCTTGCCGTTGATTGACATAGACCGAGCTGGACTCAAAACTCATGATCCCAAGCCGCTTTTTAATTGTTTGAATCAATGTGTCTATATTTTCTTTGGTGGAAGCGCTGAAAGAAATCAAATCAAAAATACAATAGGATTCAGCCTGCTTACAATCAAGGACACCCAAGTCTTTTTTCCCCGCTGCAAAGACGGTTTTCTCACGGTCAATCAGTTTCAGAATTTTTTTATCTTCTTCTGTTATTCCGCTGACCGGATCAAAAATAAAAAGGACAAGGTCGGCCTTTTTCAAGTTTTCAATACTCTTCACAATTCCGTAGCCTTCAATCTCGTTTTCCACCTGATCCCGAATTCCCGCTGTATCAATCAAAATCACCGGAATCCCTTCCAGTGAAAGCTCTACTTCAATCACATCCCGCGTGGTTCCGTGAATATGGGAGACAATCGCTTTCTCTTCCCCTGAAAGACAGTTTAAAAGGCTTGATTTTCCCACATTGGTTTTCCCTGCCAATACGACTCTAAACCCTGCCGCTATCTTCCGGCTCAAGGCGCCCTGATCCAGAAGACTGTGAATTATTTCACCTGCTTTTCTTATTTTTTCCTCATCCAATGCTGAAAGAGGTTCCACTTCTTCTTCAGGATGATCGATACCCGCTTCAATTTTCGCCAAAACAAAACCTAAATCATTTTTGATTTTATCCAAAGGCTCAGAAAGTGATTTCTTGAGATTAGCCAGACCCAGAGCAGATCCCGCAAGCGTCGGCATCTGAATAATATCATTGACCGCTTCCGCCTGGGTTAAATCAATTTTCCCGTTTAAAAAAGCCCTTTTGGTAAACTCGCCTTTGTGCGCCAGCCTTGCCCCATTTTTTATTAAAAGAGAGAGGATTTTATCTGGAATGGCTGTCCCGCCGTGGCAGTAAATTTCTGCCATGTTTTCCCCGGTAAAACTATTGGGAGATTTGAACACGCCGATTAAAACCTGATCGATTTCCTGTTGAGAATCATTGTCAAATATATAGCCGTAAAGCATAGTGTGAGTTTTTGAATTAGAAAGAGATTTTGAAGAACGGAATATTTTTTCTGTGATATTTAAGGCTTTTATTCCCGAGATACGGATAATGGCGATCGCCCCTTTTCCCGGGGGGGTGGCTAAGGCAGTGATAGTTTCGTTTCGGTATTCCATTTTATCAACTAATCAAATTTTCCGCCGATCAGACGGGAAATATTCTGGTTTGTAAAATCTTCAATAAATTTCTGGATTGATTTTCTTGATTTTTCAGGAATCTCAAAAAAAAGAACCCCGACTTTTCCGCCTCTGGAAGAGGTCACCTTGCCTTTAAAATAAATTTTTCCATATTTTTCAAGCGTAAAACGGATATCCACAATATCATCTTCCGCTACAATCTGAGGGATTTTAATTCCGGCTCCGTTGAAAGAAAGATCAAGAATCTGACAGGTATCCTTAATGCCTTTATAAACATATTCCCCTAAAAGATTCGGGGTGGGCACTCTGAAATCAGTTCTGGCATTATTATCTTTTTTATCAATCATAACACGAAGTCCTTAGTTTCTTTTACCTTTTCTTAGAATTTCGAGTTTTTTGATGTAAGCCTTGAGTCTTTTATCTAACTCCTCAATATCTCCGCATAAAATCTTATTGGGTTCCACTCTAAAAAGCTTATCGCTTAAGACTTCGGTTACAGGTTCCTTGGCTTCCGCAAAGGTCATCCCAAGCATATTAATCAGTTCTTTCACGCCAAATTCAAAAATATATTTTTCATTTTTCTTGATTTGAACCCTTTCTTTCAGAAGAATAGTCACCAAAGTATCGTAAATTCTGGCTGTAATATCTCCCAGCAGTAAATTATTAATCTGTCTGTAAATAGACCAGATTCTTTCGGATAAAAGAGTGATTAAGCGGGTCGCCAGCTGCGGCTGTTCGACAACCATATTGGAAAAGTTCTGCTGGTTGACAGCAAGAAGATTCACATCCCCGTCAAAAGCAATCGCGGAAGCGCTTCTCGGCTGGTTTTCAAGAATCGACATCTCGCCGAAAATATCCCCCGCTTTCAACACGGCAAGCAAGACTTCCCTTCCCCCCAAAAGCTTGGTGATTTTCACCTTGCCCTGCTGGATAATGAAAAGGTCTTTTCCTTCCTCATGCTCACAAAAAATAAAAGTATCTTTTTTATATTTCCGGTTAAATCCCCCTATATTGGCAGGAGGATTAAAAGCCTGCTCCTTGAAGCGTCCGTATCTTTGAAGCATTTCATTTGCTTTCACTTTCAATTCCCCTTCCGGCACCAGCTCTAAATACTTGTGGTACGCGTAAAGAGACAGGGGCACATTGCCGGAATTGAAATAATAATCGGCTATTTCATAAATTTGCGAAAAATCAGAATCTTCTTCTTTCTTTTTGGAAGAAAGCTGTGTGAGAAGAGAATCAAAAAACCGGAGTTTCTTGGAAAAATAACGGATAATTTTCATTGCCAGAGGCGTGCTTTGTTTAATCAAATACCCAAACTGTTCGCTCCCCACTGTTATTAAAACAGTATCCGTCAATGTAAAAGCAGTCTCAGTGGAAGGATGGCGGCTCATTGCTGAAATAACACCGAAAAAATCTCCGGGCTGAAGGATCTCCCCTTTTGCCTGAACAATTTTTTCAACAGAACGGTCTATCTGAATGCTCCCTTCTTTGACAATATAAAAAATTTCTTTCCCCTCATCCCCTTCGATGAGAATATAAGTTCCTTTCTTATATTTGATTAACCCTAACTTTGCCTGTTCGCTCATTGATTATCCTATTTTTATCTTCAAAGCTATTTATAAAGACAGTATTTATAATATAACAAAATATCCGCGCCAACCTGAATTCTTCTTTATTATTTATCGTAAAAAACTAAAAAAAAACAAGTTTTTTTAGTTTTCCAGCCATTCAAAAGCGGTGAGAAAACTTTTTGGATCGGCCAGATTTTTCCCGGCGATTTCATACGCCGTACCATGCTCCACTGAAATCCTGAAAAAAGGAAGCCCTAAAGTAATATTGACCGTTTGATTCTGCCCCAGCATCTTGACAGGAATCAGCCCCTGATCGTGATACATCCCTAGAAAATATTTTCCGGTTTTCAGATAAGCTTTCTTAAACAGCGAGTCCGAAGGGTAAGGCCCTGAAACAGGGTAGCCCATCGCTTTCAGATGGTTTATAGCTGGAATAATGACTTTTTCTTCCTCATCTCCCATCTCTCCGCTTTCTCCCGCATGGGGATTGAGACCACAGACCAATACTTCGTATTTTTTTTCTCTTTTTTCAGCAAATTGACACAGATGGACAGCGCTATGAATCAGCGAATCCACGCTCAGCTCTTTTGAAACTTCTTTTAAAGGAATATGGGTCGTGGCTAAAGCAACCGCAAAATCCTTATTTGCCAGCATCATGGTTTCATTTTTTACCTGAAAGGCAGCGGCAAGATAACCGGTATGCCCTTTAAAATCTTTCTCGCCTGCCATGACAATGGATTTCTTGCTGATGGGTCCTGTCAAAAGCGTATTCGATTCTTTCCTGCGGATCATTTCAATGGCAAGGTTTAAAGAAGCCAACGCTATTTCACCATTTGCCGGATCATCTTTCCCAACCGCGGGGACAAAGGATTTTTTCCCGACACTAAGCAGTTCTATTTTTCCAAAATCAGCTTTCTCATTCATTTTTGACGCATAAAAATGAAAAGCATTTTCATTTCCGATTAATACCAATTTTCTTTCCTGTTTTTTTAAGAAAGAAAGAGTTTTTAAGATGATTTCGTATCCGATTCCGCCGGGGTCTCCGACCGTGATAATGAGGGGATCCAAAAAAACCTCTCTATTTTTATGATATATTTTGCGTAATAGTACATTTCCCTTCCAGCATCACGCCTTTCTGGGTAATCAGCTCTGGCGTGGTAATATCTCCTTGGATTTTCGATCCGGGAAGAAGAACCACCCGGTTGGAGCTGTAGATATTTCCCACCACACTTCCTTCCACAAAGATAGCCCCGCCCCTTAAATCAGAATAAATCCGCGCACTGGGAGAGATATAAATTTGATCCGAGAAAACGAGATCTCCTTTAAAAGTACCTTCTATCAAAAGAGTTCCGGTAACCTTAAAAATCCCTTCAAATGAAGAATCTGCTCCGATAACCGTGTCCACCTGTTTAGGAGTCATATGAAAAACCTCTTTTGTAAAATAATAAACATTATCGGTCAGTTTATTGTTTACTCATAAATTTTTTTTCGCTTTCTGCCCAAAATAAGCCTGTACCAGTCCCTGGTCTCATTGAAAAAAGCTACAATCTGAGGATTTTTATAATCTGGAAAAGTCCATTCAAAAGGCTGATAACCCTTTTTTGCTTTGTAAGAAAGGGTTACTTCCCCAAAAATTCCCTCTGAGATATAAATCCGGTGATAAAAATCTTTTGTTGAAAAAAGAAGCACTTTCGCCTCTGTCAGATACCCCGGATCTAAATTGATCTGGCGGAGCCCCTTCTTCTTATGCTCTTCTTCCATCTGGTTGCTGATGATCTTGCTTTCATAAATTTTTTCAGTGGCTGAAAGCGTATCAAAAACCACGATTCTCTTGGAAAGAGGCCCGCCCATTTCACGGTAATAATAATCCGTAATCTCGGAAAAAACATATTTATCGCTGATTTTATAAACCGAACCCCATTTTTCTTTCAATTCCTTGAGAATTTTCTCAAAAGCCGCTTCTGTTTTATACATCACAGCACAGAAAAAACAAACCGGTTCCCTTTCATCGTCGATTACGCCCATTTAAAAATCCATTTTTTTCAATTATAATTTCTTATTAAAATTTAATAAAAATTTTTTATCTTTTCTGAATTCATTAAATTATTACTCTCACTTTATGAGATTTTGATTATTAAAATACTTCTAAAGGAATAAAAGTGAAAGATCTATGTCTGATAGGAATTGATTACGGAGAAAAAAAACTGGGACTGGCTTTCAAGGAAAGAAAATTAATGCGCCCCGCTCCCATCGGATGTTTTAAAAACCAAGGTGATCTTCTTGGAAAAATTGTCCGGCTGGCAAAAGAAAAAAAAGCTGACCGGATTGTAATTGGGCTGCCTCTTAAAATGGATGGGCAAAAGACTTCCATGACCCTAAAAGTGGAAACCTTTGTCCACAAACTCCGGCAGACTCTTCCCGAAAAAATAGGTATTGAACTGACCAATGAAATTTTCACAACCCAGGAAGCAGTTGAAAGACTCCGGGGGCTTGGAAAAAATGAATCGTTTATTGAAAAAAACATTGATTCTTATTCTGCTGTCTTGATTCTGGAACGGTTTATCGAAAAAAACCAGCCGAAAGAAGATCATAAACTGTTAAATGAAGAACAATAAAAGAATTTCTCAATCTTTTTTATTTTTTTTATTTGTCCCATAGATAAAAGTCGAAACCAGCCCTAAAATAGTACTGCCGCCTAAAACCCCGGCAACGGTTGGATTGATCGGAGTAATAAAACAGGCAAAACTTTATTATATTTTTCCAACTCTTCAGGTGAAGGAATAGATCGAATTTGGATTTGTCTTTGATGATGAATTTGAACCTGTTGATCTTTATTTACTGGTTTCATTTATAATCAATCCTTCAAAAACCTTTCTCATATCATTTCCTACCATCTGGAAATCATTGTAAATTGAATCTTGATCGCTTAAAAAAGAAAAATGATTCAAACTTCCAGAAAAATCAAAAATCCTTCCCATTCCCTGTAAAAACGAACCTCTGACTTGCTTCATAGAATATTCTCCATTGCATATTTAAATAAAATTTACTTACAAATTAACTGTTTTTAAGTTTTTTTTCTTTATTTTTTCAAATTCCAATCCTTTTAATGAAAAACAACATTAACTTAAATATCTTCGCATTAAGCTTCTTATTTTCTTTTCTTTTTCAAGATATTTCAAAAACTCTTTCGGTATGCCGTAATAAGCTCCTGCCAAGGCTCCGGCAACCGCAGCGATCGAATCAGTGTCTCCTCCTAAACAAACAGCTTTTTGAAGCGTCTTTTCAAAAGATGAAGAAGTTTCAAAAACAATCAGCGCCGGAGGGATGCTTTCGGAGGCTTTTAATCCCATCGAATATTTCTCCAAAGGCTTTTTTTCCCCAATCAGCTTCCAGCAGGAAGACAAGTCTTTGCTTTTTTTAAGCGCCTGACGGACTGCCAGAAAAACCGCTTTTGAATAAAGCACAGCTTCTGGATGAAGGTGGGTAACTTTTGAATAGACTTCAGCATCCGACAACAAAGCCTGTTCAAACAATGCCAGCGCTGCCGTGCGGGTAGCCGAGCCGTTGCCCCATGAATCGCTTGGAATGCATTTTTTTTGAGACAGCATCTCATCCATCCTGCCCCCAAATCCACGGTTCGGATCATAAAATTCGATTAAAGTTTTGGCTAAAGGAATTTTCATGCGAAATGATTTTAAGACTGCCAGATACATCAGGGTGTCGTCTGTATAAGAACCGATTTTTTTAAGATAACCGTTTTGCGCATCCCGAAAGCTCCTTCCTTCAAAAGGAGCCCCCAAGATATCGCCCAGAAGGAACCCGAAAGCAGAATCAAGTTTTGATTGATCCTGCCCCGATATGATTTTTTTTAAAAACTCAAACACTTTAAAAACTACTTTTTCTCGTTTTCAATAATGTAGTCGATCAGCTGTTTCACCTGAGGCATCGGATAAGCTCCAACAAACCTTTTTCCGTTAATATACCATGTCGGTGTCGCTTCTACTCCTAAAAGCTTGATTTCCTGCTCTACCATATTGAAATACTTCTGATTATTGGCTGCCAGATTTTTATAGTCAATCGGATCTTTATTGATTTCTTCAGCTATTTTTTTGATAATTTCCGCAGAAAGATTCGGAGTCTCTCTCACCTTTTTTTCAAACTCCCAGAAAAGCCCTTTCCGGATCATTTCAAATCCGAGGTAAGAAATAATACAAGGACTTGGATTGGCTAGTGTAAAAGTATTTGGATCGCAGGATTTTGAGCTGGAATAAATTTTATAATAAACCCGGATATTTTCAAAATATTTCGGATCAGACATCAATTTTTCAAGATCTTCAGAAAAAATTTTACAGTGAGAACAGAAAAAACTGGAATAAGTGATAATTTCCACTTTAGGATTCTGCCCGCCGTAGAAAGGAGTCCAGATTTTATTGATTCTGTTTTCAGGAAGCTGCTGATATTCCACAATAAAACCATCTTTTTGAGAAGTCGTACCAGCTGAAGAGGAAGAAGACCCGGTTGCCCAAAGAGCCACTCCTGAAAGCCCTATTGAAAGAACAAGCGCAAAAACAAGGGCTTTCAGCCCTGATTTATTGAAAATCTTTGAAAGATTAAACTTAAAATACTTTGAAAAAAGAAAAAACAGCACCCAGTTGATCAGATAAGTGGCTGAACAGTAAAGACAAAAAGCTTTAATATCAAACCAGGAGACCAGAAAAAGAAACACAGACATCAAAGACCCCAAAAGAAAAAGCCAGGAAGCTGCCAGATAAATTGCTTCTTTATTGTCTGATAAAACGATGTAAAATAAAATAAAAAGGTAAAAGAAAAAACCCAGAAGCGCTACAGGAACCGGACCGATATGCGACCATTTAGACTGAGCCACTTTTGCGCAGTTGATCACATCATTAGCAGAGCATGTATTAAGAAGAGTCTGGTTCCCCGCATCTATCAGAAGAAGAATAAAGGAAAGCACTGCCCCGGTCAAGGCAAGGATAAAGAGAAGTTTCATTCTATAGCGTTCCATTCAATAACCTCGGTTTTTAGTAGTGTAATTAAAAAATAATATATTTTGAGAATAAAAAACAGAAAAATCTTTGCGTTTTAGAAGGAAAAATAAATTATTTTCCTTAAATTTGCAATATTATTTGACCTAAAATTTTAAATTTATTAATTTTAATTACGGTTTTTTTTTGCCGAATAGTGTAAACTGACGAATCGACAGAAAAAAACTTCGAATTTCAATAAGAAAAAATTATTTTCAATAAATGAGGGAAATTGTATGAAAACATTTATGGCGAAAAAAGAAACCCAAAAGATGAATTGGGTCTTAGTCGACGCAAAAGATAAGGTTTTAGGACGGCTCGCAACTCAGATTGCCGGCATTTTAAGAGGAAAAGATCAGCCTGATTTTACTCATCATGTAGAGGGATCAACCGGAGTAGTCGTGATCAATGCAGACTTGATCAAAGTAACCGGAAATAAGGCGAAAGGCAAAAGATACTACTGGCACACCGGGCACCCGGGCGGGGTCAATTACAGAACTTTTGAAGAATTTATTGACACAAATCCAGAACTTCCGATTTCTCTTGCAGTAAAAGGAATGCTTCCAAAAAACCGAACAAGAAAGTTTCTCATGAAGAAACTTAGAGTCTTCAAAGGTGCAGAACACGACCTTCAAGCTCAAAATCCAAAAGCGCTCGACATCTAATAATACAGGAGGAAATCTGTGGCAGTTTATCAATTTGGAACCGGAAGAAGAAAAGAATCAGTCGCCAGAGCAGTGGTAAAACCTGGAAAAGGCGTTATCAGCATTAATGGAAAAGACATAGAAACCTATTTTCAAAAGAGAGCTTTATATATCAATAAAGTTTTAATGCCTTTAAGAGTAACTGACTTACTCGGAAAATTCGATGTAACCGTCAATGTTTACGGCGGCGGTCTTACCGGACAGGCAGGAGGAGTTTCCCTTGCTATCGCTAGAGCCCTCGTTGAACTCGATGAGACAAACAAATCAGTCTTAAGAAAGAACGAACTTCTTACCAGAGATCAGAGAATGGTAGAAAGAAAGAAATACGGACTTCGAAAAGCAAGAAGATCAAGACAATACTCAAAAAGATAAGGTCTTTTCCCTATTTATTGAAATACTCCGGCAGAAAGTATTCTGCCGGTTTTTTATTCTCGATTTTTAAAAATTTATTTCAAGAATATTTTATTTTATTTAAATTATAGATTATATTTATAATTTAAGGATATTTTTATGGAAAAAGCAATTATCACAAGAGGGCATTTTGAAAACCCTCACCATATTATTTTAGACGAAGACATAAAAGAAATATTTGATTCTGTTGAAATTATTATCAGACCTTTAAACAAAACCTCCTTTCCTAATAGAAAAGCTGGAACTTTAAAAAACCTGATCCATATCAATAAAAATTTCAATGAACCTTTAGAAGATTTTAAAGAATACACAGATTAATGAATTATATCATTGACACACATATTTTTTTATGGTTTTTACAAGACAGCAATAATCTCTCTCATAAAATCAAAAACTACAATTGCTCATATTGAAAACAATATTTTTATATGAACTAAACCTACTCCAAAACTCATTTTTTTAAAAAAGAACTTCTCCCCTAATTTCATTTCTTATTCTAAATCGTTAAATTTAAATTACCATTAATTTCAAACTAGGAGATTCTTATGAAGAAAAAAATTTATTTTTCTCTTGTCCTATCCCTTTTTCTTGTCTTTGGATGCGAAGAAAAAAAAGAAAATCAGTTTGCAGAAAAACTGCCTTACGATTCTGAAATCGTCTTACAAATTGACTCAATCAGCCAGTTTATCACCAATACCGGACTTTCTGAAAAAGAGTTTTTTGGAAAACCTCTGACAGATGAAATTTTTACCGGGCTTGGATTTCAATTTTTCAAGCTTTCTGAATGGAAAGATAACGGAATCGATGTAGAGAACCCGGCTGCTTTGATTTTCCAGAAAATAGAAATAGACAAAACCTCTTCTGAAAGCCGCTTGAACATTGCCCTCGCTTTCCCGCTTACCGACAAAGCAAAAGCAGTCAAAAAAATTGTCGAGCTTTTTTTAAAAAAATACCCTGAATTAAAACCTGAAACAACTGATGCGATGACCACCCTGACAGTTGAAAAAACAAAGATTTACCTTACTGAAAAAAATGGCTATCTGTATGTGGTTTTTGGAATCAATCAGGATGCAAAAGACTTTTTTGTTTCTTTAAACGACAATAAAAGCTTGAAAGACAATCCGTCTTACACAAAAATTGCCTCTCAAATCAATATGAACAACGGGTTTTCTTTCTACGCCACAATCAGTTCTATCCTCAAAACCAATCAAGATTTATTTGATTCTTCTATTTTTCTGGAACTCAAAAAATCTTTGAAAGAATATGAAGGAATCGGATTTGCGCTTGAATTGAAAAACAAAGATTTAACTGCCGACTCTATCTTCACGCTGGCAGAAAATTCTAAAATCATGGAAATTATTAAAAAAGACGGTATTTCCAGAAAAATCCTTCTCAATGTTTCTGAAAATCCTCTTCTCTTTCTGGTTTTCGGGCTCAATGTGAAGCCTTATGTCGATTTCGCCATCTCTTTTGACGAATGGACCAAAAAAGAATACGCTTCTTTTCAGGAAGATTTTAAAAAAGAAAACGGACTGGATTTTGAAAAAGATATTCTTGAAGCTCTCGACGGCAATATTGTGCTTGGAATGTTTGACGGAGCCTCTGTCAATATGACAAACTATAATTCTCTTTTCACTCTGGGCTTAAAAGACGAGACCGCTTTCAAAAAAAGCTTTGAAACCCTGATTTCAAAACTCCCTGAAAACTCTAAAAATATGATTGTCAAAGAAAATGATTTTTATAATGTGAACATCATGGGTCTTTTACAGCTGAAAATCGGATTCAAAGACTCCCATTTCATCGTTGCCACAAAAAATATTTTTGAAAAAGCGATCGGTTCAGGCAGCCTTCTCTCAAAAGTCAACGAGAAAGAAGTGAAAAAACTGATTGAAAATGAAGAAACTTCTCTTTTTTACCTTTCTATCGACGAAGCCTACAAAGCAGCCAAAAACTTCCAGTTTTTCATCCAGTCCGCACTGGGAGGAAACGGATTTGAAAAAGAAACAGAAGACAAGATTCACCAGTTTGAATCCCTTTATGCTTTCAGCAAAGTCGTTCAAAACGGCATTGCAGGGCAGTTTGTGATAAAAACCCGGTTTGACGGACCTTTCTTTGCTTCTCTTTCTAAAATGTTTGAATCAAAAAAATAAATATTTAAAAAGTTGATTTTAAATAGAGTGATTTGATTTTTCAAGCATTCGATTCATGATTCTAGGCAGGGGACAACAATCGTTGTTCCCTGCTTTTATATTAATCAGGCTGTCGATTATTATTGAAATTAACTCGGACACCGAGCGGAGTCGAGGTCTCACTTCGGCTGTGCTCAGTGACCGTACGGCTACGATAATAACCAAAATAAAGCTATACTGAAATGAATTTAAATTGCAAAAAAAACGACTCTTTTCTGTCATTCCCGCGAAGGCGGGAATCTATTGACAATAAGTGTTTTAAGTAACAGATTCCGGTCTTTTGCAAGCAAAAATCGGAATGACAATTTTGCATTTTATATTCAGTTGTGTATATTAAAGATTGAATCAGTAAAGACAATTGATTTTTCTGAGCATCTTACAAATTATCAATAATAAGAAAATGATTGATGGAAATAGCTTCCAATAATCGACAGCCTGATTAAACACTTATGGCAATTGGCATTAAAGTTGGGTTAAAGAAAGATCCATCTTACTTTATTTTTTCATCACCGTAATTCCGCTGTAGCGTTTATAAAAATAAATCAGAAAAAAAGAAGCGAGAGCATTTAAAAACTCGCATTTTCTTATTTTATTCAGCCATTTTTTTTCATAAACATGTTTCCCATAAATTAATTTATTCAAAGAATTAAAATGAGGGTATTTTTTAAACCGGGTAAATCCGATTTTCTTTCCGATTTTTATAATTTTCTTCGGTGGCATCGATTTTTCGGTAACGCCGTATTTATTTACAACATCAACAACCGTGCTCTTTTTTTCATGCCCTCTGCCAGGCTCTGCAGCAATGCAAAAACCTCCCTTTTTCAAGGATTTAAAAGCTTTTTCCAGTGCCAGTGTTTCATCTTCGGCATGGTGAAGGGAATCAAAAAAAACAACAACATCAAACTCATTGTCAAAATTCAAGCTTTCATAGTCTGAAATTATAAAAGAGAGATTTTCTAAACGATTTCTCTCTTTATTCTGTTCGGCAAGCTGGATCATATCAGGAGCAATATCAACCCCCATCACTTCATACCCTCTTTTTGCAAAAAAAACACTGGTCCATCCTGAACCGCATCCTAAATCTAATAATCTTGCCGGAGGAGGCGGCAAAAGAGAAATCACGGCTCCTATTTCACTTAGAAGAGATCCGCATTCATCAAAAGGAAAAGGTTTTTCAATATGCGCCTCATACACACTCTCCCCGCCGATGTTTTTGATATAGTCGATTTCAGCTTGCTTTGCCATAGAATTATCCTGAAGTGTTTTTATTTATTTTTATAAATTTAATGATTTTTTTGACAAATTGAAGCGTCTATTAAGAAAAAAACTTAGGTTTGATTAAATTTTAAAAAAGAAAGAAAAAAGGGTTTTTATGTTCGGTTATGATGAAATATTCAAGATTCTTGTCAAAAACTTTTTTGAATCTTTCGCAACCGTCATCACCGACTATGAAATCGTAAAACTGCCTAAAAAAGCCGATATCCTGATTATTGAAATGAAGGAAAAGTTTCAGGATAAACTAAAGGTCTTCAAATACTTCAAGAAATACAACGGGATAGAATTCAAGTCTTTCGCAGACCCGTTTAAAATGAATGAAGATGAATACAGGCTCGGCAATCTATAAGATCAGGGATATAGCGCTGATTTCCGTGCATTTGATCGTGATTCCTGAACTTCCGATGGAGTTTGAACAAGAGTTTGAAATTTTGAAAGAGTTTACCGTAGGCGAAGACCGGACAGAGTTTTTAAGGGGTTTACTAAAAAGAGGGTCAAATGAGTCCACGAATGATTTAATTGCCTATGCGCTGGCAATGTATGAGGAAGAATTTGAAAAAATATTTCAGGAAGAAGGAGAAAGCATGACAAAGATAGAAAAAAATATCCGAACACTGACAGAAAAATACGGAGTAAAAAAAGAGATTTTCAATGAAGGGATTAAAGATGGAGAAATAAAGGGAAAAATAGAAACGGCAAAAAATATGCTGAAAGACGGATTTTCAATGATTCAAATTAAAAAATATACAGGTTTGGATATTGAAGAAATCAATCAAATATCTTCCAACGAAATACACAAATTAAATATTTAATAGTTGCATCTGAAAAGCTCAAAATTTTTTCTATTCAGGCGTTGAAGTTGGGTTAACAAGCAAAAAAACATTCGGTCTAAAAACGGTTTTTACTTCGTGTACTGTACCAGTTCCAGAGCTTTTTTTCTGAAGCGGGTGCAGAGGTCTTTGTTCTGTGATGCCAGGTTGTTTTTTTCAAAGGGGTCTTTTTCCAGATCGTAGAGTTCTTCCACTTTATATCGGATATTATAAATATACTTCCACTTGCCGTCTCTGATTCCCGCGTAAGGTGTGCTGAAAGTGGTGTAAAAACCCGCCAGTTCAGGCTGCGTGTTTTTTGTGAGATCTACGCCGTCGAATGAAAGAGCATTATGGAAGCCTAAAAGAGAGAGAAGAGTGGGGAAAAGGTCTATGTGTCTTGAGATACCCTCAAATACTTTTTGTTTTTTAAAAAGCAGGGGGTGGCTGATTAATGCGGTCGTTTTCAGGTTTTCTTCATAAAGATAAAGTGAGTGGATGTAGTTTCTAGGGTGCTGAAAAAAAGCTTCTCCGTGGTCTGAAA
>MIAO01000098.1:0-11862 GCA_001829155.1 Spirochaetes bacterium GWB1_36_13
TGACAAACAGATTGATAGAACAAAGATTCCTAATCCTTGCCACAAAAAAAAATTGCTACCTTTTTAGAACATCTCTTAATAAAATATTTAGTAAAATGTTTTTAAAAAAGTAAATTTAATTCATTAAAATAAAAAAAGAGAGGATTGAATGAAATTTGCAGTTATTGGAAGCGGCGGGAGAGAACATGCAATTACCTGGAAATTATCCCAAAGCAAAAAAGTCACTGAAATTTTTGTTTTCAGCAATAACCCCGGAATGCTGGAACTTGGGAAAAAAGCCCCAGTCAATCCAAATGATTATCATAAATTAGCCGAATTTCTAATATCGGAAAAAATTGATTACACGGTCATTGGTTCTGAAGACCCGCTTGTGGATGGTCTGGTGGATTTTTTGGAAGAAAAAGGGATCAAAGCTTTCGGCCCCAAAAAAGCGGCTGCTCTTTTAGAAGGAAGCAAGGCTTTTGCCAAAGAAGTCATGGTTTCTGCAAATGTGCCTACTGCGGCATACAAAGAGTTTACAAAAGCAGAAACAGCGATCACCTATCTTAAACAAAAAAATTTTTACCCGGCTGTGATTAAAGCGGACGGTCTTTGCGCCGGAAAAGGGGTATTCATTGCGGGAAGTTTTGAAGAGGGAGAAAAATTTATCAAAGAAAGCCTTTCGGGCGGGAGTTTTGGGGAAGCTGGGAAAAAAATTATTATAGAAGATTTTTTAGTTGGAGAAGAAGTCAGTATTTTTGCTGTGACAGACGGAAAAAGCGTGAAGTATCTTTCCAGCGCCCAGGATCATAAAAAAATCTATGAAGGCGACAAGGGACCAAATACCGGCGGGATGGGCACTTATGCCCCTGCTTCAATTATCAGCAAAGATATTTTGGAGTTTTTAGATCAAAAATATATTCAAGTTGTTTTAAATGAATTAAAAGAAAGGAATATTGTTTATAAAGGCGTTCTTTATGCCGGTTTTATTCTGACCGAAGACGGACCGAAGGTTTTAGAATTCAACTGCCGTTTCGGGGATCCTGAAACTCAGGTGATTTTGCCTCTTCTGGAAACCGATTTCGCAGAACTTGTTGCCAGTGTCTGTGATGAGACTCTCGAAAATCTTGATATCCGGCTTTCTCCTAAAAAAGCGGTCTGTTTTGTGGCGGCTTCGGGCGGTTATCCGGGAGCATACGAAAAAGGGAAAGTAATTCATGGAATCAAAAATGTTCAGTCCCAGATTTTTTTCGCAGGGGTGGAAAAGAAGGGAGAAGAATACACTACTTCAGGCGGAAGAGTATTGAATATAGTGGCTGTTGAAAATAGTATTGAAGAAGCGAGAGAAAAAGTGCTTTTTGATATTCAGAAGATTGGATTTGAAGGAATGCAGTATAGGAAAGACATTGCTATGAGAGAAGTCAGCCGGGCTGAAGTAGCGGTGGTGATGGGAAGTGATTCCGATCTTCCGATTGTAGCCGAAGGGCTTAAAATCTTGCAGGAAACAGGAATTGGGTTTAAGGTTTATTTTCTTTCAGCTCATCGCGTGCCGGAAGTTTTGATTCCAGTGGTACAAAATTGGGAGTATCAGGGAATCAAAGTGGTGATTGCCGCAGCCGGTATGGCCGCCCATCTTCCCGGAGTGATTGCCGGGCATACCAATCTTCCGGTGATTGGAATCCCGATTGAGTCGAAAATGAATGGAATCGATGCGCTTTATTCGATTGTCCAGATGCCGGGCGGGGTTCCGGTGGCAACAGTGACGATAGGAAAAGCGGGGGCTCAAAATGCCGCAATTCTTGCTTTACAAATTCTAGCCTTGTCCGATTCTAAAAAGAGAGAAAAATTAAAAGAATATAAAAACAGACAGAAACTGGCGGTTCTTGAAAAGAATAAGCTTCTTCAGGAAATTGGGTATCAGGAATATCTGTCAAGGAAAAAAATTTGAACAAAAACCTGGTATTGATTATCAACAATGAGTCTCTTTTAAAATCGATCAGCGGAGCGTTTGTTGAGAAAGATTTTACCGTTTTTCCTTTCTATCATTTTGAAGATGTTCCAGACTACCTTTTTTCAATGGAAAATCTTTTTATCTGGGAGATTGGCGAGATAGACCCAAGAAATTTAAAATGGGTTGATTTTTTAAAAGAACAGAAAACGATTAAATTCATTTTGATTGATTTTATCAATGACGCTTTCCTTATGTCCTTGATTCATGCCGATACAACGCCTCAAGAACTCTATGAAAAGTCATATAAATTGAGAGATTTAATTAATATGTCGGAAATGGTTTTTGACAGTGATTATTCATTTGTCAATCTCTCATCTTATCTAAAACTCAATTCGTTTATTTTTTCGCATGAAATCAAGGAAGGCGAAAATTATCTGGAAGAAGCGGAAATTGTAATCACGGATTTTCTTAAAAAAAACAATCTGGCCGCAGGGATTAAGGATTTAGATCTTTTTTTTCTTGCTCTAGGAGAAGTGGTTGAAAATTTTATTGAATATCAATTGATCCGGTTAAATAAAACCCCAAGTATTATCATTGAATACGGGTACGACAATGAGAAAATTATTATCAGTGTGAGAGATGATTTAGGCAAAGCGAATTTTTTACCTCTTTTTAAAAGTTTTATTCGCAAAACCTCTGTGCAAAAAAAAATACAGGAAGAAGTGTCTCAAAATGAAAACAAAAGGAACAAAGACAACATTCCTGATGACTATAATAAAGAAGGTATATATATTGGAGCTCAGGGACGGGGTATGAGTATTATCAAGCAGGGCGTGCACCGTCTGATCTCAATTGTCAAAAAAGAATCTGAAAAAGAGATTTCTAAAAGGACACAGTTTATTTTTATCGTTTATCTGGATAAAAGAGAGCTGGAAGACAATTCAAGTGTCAATATGCTTGTTTTTTTCTAGTTTTTCAGATTTTATTTTCAAATTTTTCCCTTTATAATCTTTTCTGATTTCTATCAAGGAAAGCATAAAAATGCTTCCCGCTAAAGAACAGGTCAAAAGACCAGCAAGCCCCAATTTACCCATGGAAGAAAGCCCTTCGTAAAAGGAGAAAATCAGGCTCCCGATTCCGACAATATTGACAGCGGCGGCTGTAAAAACGGAAATTCCTGTGGTTCTGAAAATAAAGAATATGTTTTCTCTGCCTTCTTCTTTGAGTCTATGGAGAATATGAACTCCGTAGTTTAAGCTGACGCCGATAATAACAGGGAAAATAGTGATGTTAAAATAGTTGAGTTCCCATTTAAAAAGATAAATCCAGCCGAATGTCCAGAGAGTGCCGGATACGAGAGGGATAAAAGAAGCGAAAACAAATTTAATCGATCTGAAATTAAGCCAGAGCGTGAAAAACATCAATAAAAAAGTGAAGGGGAGGATATAGAGACTCTGATTTTTAATTTTTGTAAACAGTTGATTAAAAATAACAGCTTCAGAAGCAAGAAAAACTTTTTCCAGAGAAAATTTTTGGGTTATTTTTTTAAGATCCTCTGAAATTTTTTTAATACTGCTTGTATCTGAAAGGCTGAAAAGAGGGTCAGGGTAATAAAAAACAAAAAAACCGCCTGTTTTAGAAATAAACTGTCTTTTCAAATCATCAGGGACATCAAGGATGCTTTGAGCCGGAGTTGTTTCTGCCATTTGAATCAGTCTTTTGATTTTTATTTTTTCATTCTCTTCTTTTATTTTTTCTAGGACAGAATCATTTAAAAGCTCCCGGATTTCTTTTAAAATTCTTCTTTTTTCCTTAAGAACCTTTTCTTCAGGAAGGTAATGAGAAAGAGAATCGAGTTTTCCGAGAGTGGGAAGTTCTCCGTTTTTTTTCATTTCAGAGATAGTGTCCGTTAATTCTTCTGTAGTCTGCCAGTTTTTTGCATAAAAAACAATAGGTTTAATGGGCATTTTAATGACTTGTTCCGCTTTTTCCCGAAGATGATCCGACAAAGAATTTTTGTATCCCAAATGGTAAAAATCAGCATTAAACCTGATTTTAAAAACACCAAAAAGAGAGAAAAGAGTCAGAAGGGTAAAAAAAAGAATAATAGGTTTGTAATAGGGAAATCGTTTTCCCTTTTGTTTATCAATATGAAGAATTCTTTCTTTAGTCTTTTTCAGTTTAAAGGAGCGTGTTTTTTCTGAAAGGTAGATAAGAGAAGGAAAGGAAAAAAAGATTCCTGCAAAAAGGAAAGGAAGTCCAATAAGCGAAGAAAACCCGAAGTTTCGAAGTCCTTCTATCTGATAAAAAATCAAGGCTGAAAAACCGCTCATGATACTGATTGTAATGAGCATATTGGAAACAAAGGTAGTTTTAACCACTACTTTTAAGGATTCAAAAGAGTCTTTATGCCGTCCGCGTTCTTCAAGGTACCGGTTGAATAAATTAATCGTAAACTCTATTCCTAAAACCGCAAAAACGACAAGGAGAAATCCTGTAGCAGGGTTAAAATAACCTACGGTCAGCTCAATTGCCCCGATTGCCCAGAAAAGAGAAGAAAGAAAAACAAAGCCGATCAGAAAGACAGAATAAAAGTTCCTGTAAGAAATAAGAATCAAGAGAAAAATCAGAAAAAGCGAAACCGCAAAAATATGCTTTAAATCTTTTCTGACCTGAAAATCAGTTTCGATTTTTTTCATATATCTTCCAGTCAAACCGATAGAAAGTTTTTTTTCATAATTTTTCTTTTCTTCCCCCATTATTTTTTTCAAAAATTTTTGGGGATAAAAAAGAATCTTTTCAATCAAATTTCCGGTTGGTTTGTTTTGAATCTCCTTATTTGTTAAAATTTCAGGGTAGAACGAGGTCATTTCATCCTGTACTTTAATAGAAGCATTTTTTACCGCCTCAACCAGCTGTGCGGAAAATTTCATTTCAAGAGAATCTTCTGCGGGTTTGACAAAAAGAAGAAGCGTTGTTTCGTCTTTGTTCATATAATAATGATAAGATTCGTCTTTTAAAGAAAAAAGTTCTTTTTGAAGCGTCATTTTAATGATTTTAAAGTTTTTTTCGTATTTGTGTTCCAGATCCTTAAAATCAAGATACACAGGCTCATCAACCAGAATGTTGCTCGGGAGGAGTTTTCTTCGTCTTTCATAAAGAAGTTTTTTTTCGATTCTCTTTTTTAACTCTTGAAGGTCTTCTTTTTCTATGAAATAAAGAAGATGGTCTTTAATAAAAGATGTTTTAAACCGGTATTCTACATACTGAATCAATCCTTTGTAATCTGTTTTCCCCAGCTCTTCTTTCAGTTTTTCTGCCGCTTCAATCAAAAAATGCCTTCCGCCTTTTTTTTCTGTGATAGTCTTGATGTAAAGCTCAAAAGCATAGAGATTGTCTTCTAAAGATTCTTTTAAGATTTTTAAATTTGTAAAGCTTTGATCTTTTTCAAAAGACAGCCATTTTTTTTCCGTATCCTGAATAATATTTTGGTGAAGTTCTTCGCTCATCAGGCGAAAATACTTTTCATTCGGATGATCGTAAAGAAATTTCTCGATTTCAGAGGCAATGTTTTTGTAAAAAAGAACCAGATTGTTCATTCTCTCAATGCCTTTTTTAGATAAAAACCATTTGGGGTCTTTTCTTTTGAGAGCTTCATCCAGACCGTTTTTATAATTATCTTCGCCGGTTTTGACTTTTTCAGTTTCTTCCTTTGCCCGGATAAACCAGTTGAGAGCCTCAGTATAAAGATGTTTCCATTCAATCACAACAACCAGATACCCTTCGCTTCCGTAGTTTGAGATGACTGTTTTAAAATCCTGAACGCTGCGTTCATTTTGAGGAAGCAGGTCAAGATAATCTGTTTTTAAACGGATTTGAAAGGAACGAAAAATAAAAAAGAGAGTGAAAAGAAAATAACATATTAAAATAAGTTTTGAATAATTGCGGAGTATTTCCAGATAAATTCTTTTTATATGAGACAAAAGCCCTGTTTTCATGGACTGCCTTTTTTTATTGGTTTATTAAAAAATACTAAGATGAAACAAAAGATTCCACTAATATTTTTGATTTTGCTGTTTCATCTTGTTTTAATTTTGATAACCAAATAAAAATCAGGGAATGTTAAAAAAAAATTTTGCATTGGAAAGGGTTTGTACGGCTGCTTCCAGATATGAAATTCCTTTTAACTCAGCAATTTTTTCTACTACAAAACGGACATAGGCGGGTTCATTTCGTTTGCCACGGTAGGGAGAAGGAGCAAGAAAAGGGGCGTCTGTCTCTGCAAAAAATCGGTCTAGAGGAGTGTTTTTCACCACTGATTCCAATTCAGATACTTTTTTCCCGAAAGTAATGACTCCGCTGAAAGAAAGATAATAACCTGCATCCAGAATTAAACCCGCCTCTTCCTGATTTCCGGTGAAGCAGTGAAAAACCGCTTTTTTGATTTTATGGTTCAAAAGAATATTTAAAGTATCCTTCACAGCGTCTCTGCTGTGAATAATGACTGGTTTATCAAACTGAAGAGCTTTTTGAAGAAGCGCTTCAAAAGTTTTTTTCTGAACATCTGTACTCTCATAGTTTTTGAAATAATCAAGCCCAATTTCTCCGATCGCGACAATTTTTGGATGAGAGAGAAAAGTATCCAGAAAGGTTTCCAGTTTTTGATCCAGATGAGCTGAATCATGGGGGTGGAGTCCCAACGCGCCGTAAATAAAAGGGTATTTTTCTATATATTCCATAACTTTCCAGTTGGACTTTTTATCTGCCGCAACGGTAATGGCAAAAGAAAGTTCGTCTTTTATTTTTGAAAGGACTGTGTCAAAATCTTCGTGATAGTCTTTAAAATCGAGATGGCAATGAGTATCTGCCGGGTTCATTTTTTTACCTCTTTAATTTTTTGTTCAACTTTTTCAATAAAAGTTTTCAATATTTTAATTCTGGCAAACCGTTTGCAATTGGAAGGGACGACAATCCATGGAGCATGATCCTGATTGGTCTTATCAATCATTTCATCGGCTGCTTTTTCATAATCGTTCCATTTTTCACGGTTTCTCCAGTCTTCGGGAGTGATTTTCCATTGTTTGAGAGGATTTTTCTGTCTTTCTTCAAAGCGTTGCAATTGAGTATCAGAGTCGGTTTGAAGCCAGTATTTCAAAATCACAGCTCCGAAATCACTCCATGCTTTTTCAGTCTCGTTGATTTCCTGATAGGCTTTTTTCCATTCTGAAACAGGAGTGAAGTTTTCAACTCTTTCCACCAGGACTCTGCCATACCAGGAACGGTCGAAAACACATATATGCCCTTGTTTAGGAAAATGATTCCAGAAACGCCAGAGATAGGGGTGTTTTTTTTCAATATCATTGGGTGCGGCGATTGGAATCACTTCGTATCCCCTCGGATCCATTTTTTCCACCAGCCTGCGGATAGAGCCGCCTTTTCCAGCCGCATCGGAACCTTCAAAAACAATAATCACTGGGATGCGGTAGAGGAAAATCAGATGTTCCAGTTCCCAGACTCTTTTCTGATATTTTTTTAAAAGAATTTTATAATCATTTTCAGATAAAGAAAGAGTTAAATCTATATCTGAAAGAATAGAAGGAAATTTTTCTTCAGATTGAAAAATTTTGTTTGTTTGTAAAGTTTCATTCAGCTTGGATTCAATCTTATCGCAAAGAGTGGAAAAAACTTTAATGGCCGCTTTTTTTTCATGGTATGCGTTTACGAAATACCAGGAAGTTTCGTCTGTTTCGGTTTCTAAAAACATATCGCGTACAGCATCCAGATAAAGATTGTATTTTTTATGGTTTTTCCAGTCTGAAGGATTTATTTTCCAACGGGTGGAAGGGTTTTTTTCAAGTTTTTTAAATCTTTTTTTCTGTTCTTTTTTAGAAATATGAAGAAAAAATTTGACAATCAGGGTTCCAGAATCAGTCAGCTGCTTTTCAAATGATCTGATTTCCGGATAAGCATTCTGCCAGACAGATTTTTTAACATTTTTTTCGACTCGGTCAAAAAGCGCTCTTGTGTACCATGAACGGTTTAAAATCGTAATCCGTCCTTTTTCAGGGGTTTTCTGCCAGAATCTCCATAAAAAATGACGGAGGCGTTCCTCACGGTTGGGTGTATTGGCAGAATAAACCTGAAAGCCCCGCGCATCAAGAGACAGGGTCAGTCGGTTGATAAGCTCTCCCTTTCCTGCTGCATCCCATCCTTCAAAAACGATAAGAATAGGTAGTTGTTTTTCAATTGCTTTTCTTTGAAGAATCCCCAAACGGGCAGAAAGATCTTCAAGGAGTTTTTTTTCTTCCGTTTCGCTCAAAAAATCAGTGACCATGTTTTTTCCCTTCAATTATTTTAAAAGCTTAATAGTAAACCAGAAAAGAGAGCCTTTGTTTTTATAGCTTTCCACTCCAATCTTTCCATGCATCAGCTCAACCAGGCGTTGAGATATGTTTAACCCCAATCCGGTTCCTCCGTAAGTTTTTGAGGTAGAAGAATCGACTTGTGAAAAGGGCTGAAAAAGCTTTTCAAAGTCATTTCTGTCGATTCCTATCCCTGTATCGGAAATTTTAAATAACAAAACAATTTCTTTGTCTATTTCCTGTTCTATTTCAACCGATAAAGAAATTTTTCCTTTATGGGTAAATTTTAATGCATTATCAATCAAATTGATAAGTATTTGCTTGAGCCTTCCCTGATCTCCTTCCAGTTGCTCTGGAATACCCGGAGCATAGAAATATTTGAAATATAATTTTTTTTCTTCGGATTTCGGCTGGTAAATCTGAAAAATTTCTTTTAAAAGGGTTTCAAGGTTGAAATAATTTTTTTCCAGATAAAAATTACCTGTTTCTATTTTTGAAATATCCAGAATATCGTTTAAAATTCTGAGTAAGCTTTCAGCTGATTTTTTAATAGTAAAAACCGTATCTTTTTGTTCTTCATCTAAATGAGTGTAAAGAAGAAGAACTTGGAGCATTCCCAAAATCCCATTCATCGGGGTTCTGATTTCATGACTCATGTTTGCCAGAAAGATGCTTTTAATCTGATTTGCTTTTTCAGCGTCTTCTTTTGCCTGAATCAGATTTTTTTTGATATATTTTCTTTTTCCGAGCATTCGATTGATCAATAGAGCGATTTCTTCTAATTCAAATAAATAAATTTTATCTTTTGGAAGAAAAAGATCTTTTTTCTCAGCTCTTTTAAAAATTTTTTTAAAAGTATTAAAATCATGAGAAATCTTTTTGGAGATAAGAGAAGAAAAAATAAAAACCGTTAATCCTCCAAGAAAAAAAATAATCAAGGCGAGTGAAAAATGAAATTGGAAAAAATTGTCTTTATCTTTAAAATCGTTTGTTTTTTTTGACAAATAGTTTTGATTTAAAAAGAAAAACAGTTCCCAGTTCAATTTATGAATCTGAAATGAATAAGAAATAAGAGGAAGGTTTTTTTCTTCAGCAGTTTTATAATCGATAAAAACGGGATTGATCGGATTGTCAAAACTTTTTTTAAACGATTCAATGTTTTTTTTTAATTTTAATAAGTCTTTTTCCTGAATGGGAGAAACCGGGTTAGCAAAAACCCGTATTACTTCAGTTCCTTCAAAAACAACAGCATGAAAGGGATGATTTTTTGTTATTTTCTGTGTTTTTTCGAGTATGTTTTTTTCAAATTCGTTTAAAGCATCAGGATGAATCCATTTTTGAAGCATTAAAACAGAATCATAAAAATGGAAAACAATCGAAGCCGTTGTTTTATTTTCATGGGTTAAAATTTCTTCTAAATAAATTTTTTGTTGAGATTCTTGGTAATAGTAAATCCCAGCTGAAGCGACCGATATTAATAAAACAACAAAAAAACCGACCATCAGAAGAGAATGAGTAATAAATAACTTAGAAATTTTTACTGGTTTCAAATTCTTTCACTCTGTTTCTAAAATCAACGGGAATTTTTTTTACCTTTCTTTCTTGATAGTCAAACGAAACTAAAACGGTTTTTCCGGTTGCGGCAATGATTTCACCTTCTTTCACAATCAGATAATCCATGATAAAACTGCTGTTTTTCATTTCAGTGATTCCGGCAAACAGTTTAACAGGGTCTTTATGAAAAAGCTCTGCCTTGTATTCTACTTCCGCCTTAACCAGAATCAAGCCGTTTCCTCCGATATTCAGTTCGGAAAAACCGAGATGTTGTAGATAAGCAATCCTTGCTTCCTGAAAATAAGAAAGAAAAACATCATTCCCGACATGACCGCCGTAATTAATATCTTTGATTGAAACAGTATAGGGGAGAAAAAAACTGAAATTTTCTGGAAGCATAAAACGACTCCTTATTTATTTTTTTTAGCAAGATGCCAGGCGGATAAAATATTAATTGCTTTTGTGATCTGCGCTATCATCATAAGGTGGATGGTAAGGGAAAAAAGTGAGACAAAAGAGAGGATGAAAAGCTGGTTTTCTGTAAGGTGGGAGAGAAAGTAGAGATTGAGAATAAATATGAAAATCGGGAGAAGGCAATTCAGAAGGAAAAGTTTCTCGGAAACCGGGGCGGCTTCTATTTTATTTCTCTCAATAAAATAATTGTAATCGAGCGCCCATCCGTAGTATGCCTTGAAAACCCAGTAGAAATTGTAAAAAGGAATGAAAAGAAAGCCCACTGCAATACCAGGAGTAACTCTGGAATGTTCATCCTGAATCAAATCCCACGAACGGTAAATGTAAATCATGAAAAAAACAAAAAAAGTAATCAAAAATCCGAATCCCAAAAGATAAAATAATAAAGCGCTCACAAGAGTGGTTGGATTTAAGTTTTCAGGAGAAAGTAAAAAATTGGAGTAAACTAAATGCTCTACCAGAATATAAGCACCAGCCAGAACACCGGCAATCCCTAAAACAAAAAATATTAAAAGAAGCATAAAGTTAGCTTTTTTTCCGGCGCTTCTAGGAATCCTCTGTTGAAGAGGCAATCGATTCTGATTTAATGAATTTCCACAGGATGTGCAAAAACGGGCTTCCTGTTCATTTGATTTTCCACATTGAGGGCAGTACATTTCAAACTCCTTGACCAAAACTTCACTATTAAAATAAAAGAATTTTTTAAAAATTGTCAAAGGATATGATTAAAATACTTGAAAAAATTGTTTTAATCGTTTTAGAAGCGAAATAACTGATAAAATTGAAAGTTATTTATAGGGAAGTTCTAAAAATAGAGAACACTGTCATTCCGGTTTTTGCTTGCAAAAGACCGGAATCTGTAATTTAAATATTTTATTTTCAATAGATTCCCGCCTGCGCGGGAATGACAAAGAGAATAATAAAAACAGTCAATTTTTTGCAATTTAAAATCATTTCAGTATAAATCAAATTCATTCATTTGCTATTTTTCCCTTTTATTCAGAAAAACCGAAACCGCTTCTTTCATTTCAGCAAGAATTTTTGAAGTGGGGATTTTTTTATAAAAACTGCCGCCCAAATAAATCAGGCTTTCTTTTTCACCTCCGATCAGGGCGATATCGGCTTCTTTTGCTTCACCGGGACCGTTGACCACACATCCCATCACGGCGATAGTCAGTTTTTCATCCAGATTGCCGAATTCTTCCTCAAGTTCTAAGGCTATTTTCTCTGTATCCACCACGGTGCGCCCGCAGGTGGGGCAGGCAATAAAAAGAACCCCTTTTCGAAGTTTCAATGAAATCAGTATTTCTTTTGCAATTTTCAGCTCCTTGACAGGGTCGCCGGAGACTGAAACACGAAGCGTATCTCCCAGTCCTTCTAAAAGGAGGGTGCCGATCCCGATAGAGCTCCGCACTGCGCTGGAAATAAGGGTTCCTGCTTCTGTGACGCCCAGATGGAGGGGGTAGTCTCTTTCCTGGCTGAAAAGACGGTTTGCTTCGATCATGGTGCGGATATCGGATGATTTTAAGGATACTTTGATTT
>MIAO01000098.1:11908-54442 GCA_001829155.1 Spirochaetes bacterium GWB1_36_13
CGCGGTTTAAAGACTCAATTGCCAGACGGTAATCAAAATGAATATCGGCGATGAGGGGTACCGGGCTTTTTTCAGAAAGTTCCTGAATCGCCTGAGCATCTTCCATATCCAAAACTGCAAGGCGAACCAGTTCTGCTCCTGATCCAGCCAGAGAATTGATTTGAATCAGGGATTCGTTTCTTTTTTTCGCGGGAATATTCGTCATGCTTTGAATCAAAATCGGATTTCCGCCGCCGATCTTTTGATTCCCGATTTGAATCACACGGGTATTTTGTCTTGAAGTCATTTCATTGTTCCTGTCAGGGTTTTTTCTCTTCCTTTTTATCGACTTCTTCTTTTTTCACCATCACCATGTCATTGACATTGATCATATCAAAAACAACTTTATGGCTTTTATAAAGCCTGACCTCTGCGATCTGTTCATCCACTCGAAGAACCTCCGCTTCGCCCACTACCAATTGTTTTCGGAAGGGGGTATTGGAAAAATAATCATCAATAATGTCTCTGTTTTTTAAGATAATAAAGCGGTCCTTGACTTTAATTTTTTGAAGTTTTCCGATATTGATCAAGGCAATGTCATCATCAATTTTAATAATTTTTCCGAAAGGAATAATATCTTCCGATAAATTTGCGGCAAGATAAAGCATTGCTTCAACAATTCGGTTGTTTCCATAGCGGCGCACAAAATATTTTTTAAAAATATTGCCGGTGGAAAGAGCTGTCAGTTCAGCGGAAAGCTCGATTTTCTCGTTGTTTTCATTTACTTTTAATCTTAAAAGAAGCTGTCCTTTTTTTCCGGTTTTACTGAAATCCGCTTCGCTCGTTATTTCTTTGATATTGAGAGAGAAAGTATTGGTCAGGGCTTCCAGTAAAATTTCTTTTAACTCCCCTTCGGCTCCGAAATGCCGGCTGGCAGGAGTGGAAATAACCTGATTGACAAGCACAACGGGGAGAAAGGCAGAGTTTTCATATTGCTTGATTTTCTTTTCATAGCTGAGAGTTTCCCAGAAATATTTTTGGTTTAAAACAGTTAAATCTTTTAAAGTCTGATTTTTAGGCTCGATAAAAAGACCTGTTTCAAGTGTTTTTAAAAAAAGCTCAATCCAGGTTTTTTCCCTGAAAAGTTCGGCGAGTTTGCTTCTGATTGGGACAGAGAGAGGATTGATGCGAAGACCTCTTTTATAAAAAAGAAAAGCATGGTCAATCTGATTTTTTTCATAAGCGTTTAAAGCAAGGGAAAGATAGGGGATAGAAAGTTCCTGACGGATGGGGTGCCCCAAAGGGAGATTTTTCACAGCGATTTCTTCCGCTTTGAGCCTTAAAAGTTCGTCTCCAAAGTCGTATTTCTGACCTTCCAAAAGAATCTGAATTGCTTCTTCAAAACGGTTTAATCCGTTGTAGCAAAGCCCCATGTTATAATAAAGAATGGGGTTTTCAGGATCGAGTTTTAAAAGTTCGTTGATTTTGATGATTGCTTCAGCAAAATCGTTTTGAACAATGTGAAACTGGATGATTTTGTAAAGCCCTTCCCGGAATTCCGGGTAAAATTTCAGGGTCAGGTCAAAGTATTTTTTCGCATCGTAATACTGCTTTTTATTCCAGAAAAACTGACCGATTTCAAAAGTAACCAAGTAACTGGTGCTGTTTAAGGTTTCAGCTCTCAAAAGCATGTCATAGGCTTTTTCATCATTTCCCCATTTCTGATAAATCTGGGAAAGTTTGAGATAAACCAGAAAATCTTCCTTGCTCCGCCGTGCTTTCTCGTAATATTCCAGAGCCAGGCTTTCTTTTTCCTGATAAAAATAATAATCTCCGTAAGCTATCAATACTTCAGGGTTCCGCGGTTCTTTTTTATAGGCTTTAAGCAGATAGTATTCCGCTCCGAGATATTCTTTCGGGCTTCCGGCTGTTTTCATTTTAATCAAAGAGAGTTTGAGCATATAGGAAATATTATCAGGTTCATAAAAATAGGCTTTTTCAAAATACTTTCGGGCTTCCTGATAGTTTTCCATCTCAAAATAAGCGTTGCCTGCGGCAGCGTAAGCTTCTTTGAAATAAGGATTGAGCTGGATAGCCTGTTTAAACAATTCTGCTGACTGATAATAATTTCTTTTTGAAAAAAGTTTTTGTCCTTCTTCAAAAACATCGAGAGCATTTTGTTTTTGAGCTGCTGCCAGAGTGTAAAAAAGAAGAAAAGCAATCAAAATTAATTTTTTCATCAAAGCCTCAACATAACTTTTTCTTAATATATAATACAAATTTAACGAAATATAAATAAATTGATAAATGAAAAATGGAAAGTTTTTAAAGCTTTGCCAATGAAAAACAAGTTTTAAAATACAATAAAAATGCAAGGAAACAGCAATGAAAAAAAAGAGCCTCTTTTTTAAACTCTTAATTTCTTTTTTAGGACTCGGAATTGTCTGCGGATTCGTAGGCGGTTTAGGTTACTATGGAGTATCGGTGCTTCATAAAACCGCAGATATTACCCTGGAACAGACAGAAGGAGGGAAACTCCTTACTGAAAAAGAGATAGATCACCTGAATTGGAGAACAAAAGTCGGTACTTTTCAAAGAAATGAATCTATGACAAAAATTGAGGTTGAAACAGATTATCATAAATGCGGTTTTGGAAAATGGTTTTATGGGGAGGATCGGAAATCTCTTGAAAAACTGATTCCTGAGTTAAGGGTTCTTTTTGAAAAAATAGAAAAACCGCATCAGGAACTTCATGAAACAGCTTTGTATATTGAGAGTCTCCTTCAAAAAGGAAAAGAATACCGGAAGGAAGCCATAACCTATTATGGGGAAGTAACGGTAAAAAAAATGGAAGAAGTTCAGAAAATTTTTCAGGAAATGAGGGATCTGACAGATCAGGCGGTAGGGAAGCAAAAAGAAGTAATGCAGAAAGAAGAAGAAAGGGTAGAGGTTTTATCCATAACCGGAATAATTCTGGGACTGATTTTTTCTCTTGTTCTCGGCATCTTTATGTCCAAAAAAATTGCCAAGCCGATTAAAAAACTTTCGGAAAAACTCCATCTTTCATCAGGCGATCTGCATAAGGCGGCCAATCAGATTTCATCCACCAGCCAAGGGCTTTCAAGCGCATCTTCAGAGCTTGCCTCTTCAATTGAAGAAATGACCTCTTCGATGGAAGAATTGACTTCGATTATTGAAACCAATACCAAAAATATCAATGATTCTGAATCTCTGATGCGGGAAACAATGGGAAGCGCCGGGGAGACAGAAACGAAAATGATCGGATTGACGGAAAATATCAATCTGATTACGCAAAGCAGCCAAAAAATCAGAAAAATCATTAAAACAATTGATGATATTGCTTTTCAAACCAATATTCTGGCTTTAAATGCTGCAATTGAAGCGGCTAGAGCGGGAGAAGCGGGAAAAGGATTTATGGTGGTTGCGGAACAGGTGAAAAATCTGGCGCAAAAAAGTGCTGAAGCGGCAAAAGAAACAGAATATCTGATTGAAAACGCATTGAAAAACACCGAAGGCGGAGAGAGAACAGGAAAAGAAGCGGCTGAAAAATTAAAAAAATTAGTGACGATGACGGCAAAAGTCAGTAAAATTTTACAGGAAGTCAATTCAGCCTCGAAAGAGCAGTTGAGAGGGGCGAATCAGGTAAATGAGGCATCGGTGCAGATTAATCAGGTAGTTCAGACAGCAGCTTCTTCCTCAGAAGAACTTTCCGCTTCAGGAGAAGAACTTTTTGAACACTCGGAAACCATATTATCAGCGGTAGAGGAACTGAATGTTTTAACAGAAGGAGAAAAGTAAAAAAAAGATTATAAAGACTTGATAACGGTGATAACAATTCCCGCGGTGATAAGCGCCGCAATTGCCACAAATACAATAAATTTCCATTTCCCCTTATTAATGGAAAGGGATTCGGTACTGTCTTCGAGAATAGCCTCAACTTTAACTTCAGGTTCAGTACGGGTTTCAATGATGACAAAAGGGGCGATTTTAATAAATGCCTTGAAACCGAAATCCAGTTTTTTGATAAAAACCATTTCCCCGTAAACAGGTTTGACTTTTCCGCTGCTTGCTCTTAAATCAAGCTGTTTGATCACTTCTGCCGATTCAGGCAGTGCGCTGACCTTGATCGCAACCTGATCTCCCCTTTTTACTTCCGACAAGAATTTTCCCTTAATCGGAGATAAAACATACTCGCCCTTGACGATAATGTTTTTTTCCTGAGAAAGACGATCACGAAAAGCGTTGATTTGATCTGCCGGAGATAAATGATCATCCGATTGATCAAAAGATTCAAAAACAACCTCATTGTCATCGGCAAGAGGGTTTGCTTTGATGGTGTTTTCGTATTCGATCGAGGTCTCGTCTTCAAAATGGATGTTTGAAATAAAATCTTTTTCATTGAAACTGAAAGAGATCATTTTATGAAACAAAAGGCTGATTTCATCAATATCTTTTTTTTCCGTCAATTGAAGGATGTGGTGGATCAATCCGCCGTCCAGTTCTTTCTGGAGGACTTGAAAAACCTTTTTCACTTTATCGTCGATAAAATCATTCCGGTTAAAGCAGTCGTTGATCTTAAAATAAAAGTTTTTCCATGAATCGCCGATTGGAGTGGGCATTTCCTTTGCGTTGTAGATAGCGGAAATGTCAATCAGGGATTTCTTTATTTTATTGAGATAAATCAGGAAAACAATTTGTTCCTGTTTTTTAGGAAAATTGATTTTGCCTTTGATGATGCAGATATCCTTGAGTTCTCCCCGCGCTACTTTTCGGGCAAGTTCAATATTGTTCCCGGTGTATTTTAAAATTTTATCTATTTTTTCAGTCATTTCCTTTAACTTTTTAGAAGAATCTAAAACCGGTTCATGATTTGTTTTCATTAAAAACCTCTTTACCTTTGTACAGAGTCAAAATATTGATAAACATGATTATCGTTTTTTTGAGTTTTAAAGATGAGGATAAATTGGAAAAAAGATCAAAATATTCTTGTTTTAAACTCATAACTGATTATTCTAAATAAATATAAAAAATGAGATCAATTCTCGATTGCAAAATTTTTTACTTTTCAGGAGTTTTTGCATGATTTTATTCTTGAATTTTAGACTGAAACGGATTTTTCAAAAAAACGATGCCCAGGCGCTGGATCAGCTTTTAAAAGCGGGGCTGAACCCGGACTACTGCTTTCAGGGAACAGAGCTGATTTTCCATACTCTTGAAAATGATGAGTTTTTTGAAATATTAATCCGCTATCAACCGAATCTGGATGTGTCGATTCCCAATAAATCCTATACGCCTTTGATTGCTGCGATTAAAAAAAACAGGACAAAGACTGCCCTGCGGCTGATTAAACTGGGATGCGATACAAGGCTTGTGTCTTTTGCCGGGCTGGAGCCTCTGATTTATGCCCTGGAAATGAAAGAGCCGGATGTTGCCGGAGCGCTTTTGGATAAAGAGGAAAGTATTGAATACCTGAAAGGAGTTTTGGAGTTTTCAAAAAAGCACCGGTTTAGCGAGGAAAGCCTGAAACAAGTAGAGGAAAGAATTGCAAAACTGCAAAGCGAAAAAAGAGGAAAGAGTGATTGAAAGGATTGCGTGTTGCAAAAAAATGACCCCTTTCTGTCATTCCCGCGAAGGCGGGAATCTATTGAAAATAAAACAATTAAAATACAGATTCTGTTTTTTGCAAACAAAAACGGGAATGACAAATTTTGCAATTTATATTCAGTAGTGTATAGACTTATTAGAATGGACTCAAATTTTATCCAATTTTTTCACTGCTATAAAATAATATGATAATAAAAAATTGATTGGAAGTATTTTTATGAAAAAAATAAATAAAAACGGTTTATTTATAGCTGTATTTTTTATTTCATTGTATGCGGTCTATTATGTTTATTTATCATTTGCACATGAATATACTGAATACATTACAAATACTTACTCTTTGAACAGTAAAAATCAAACCGGGATACTTGCTTTATTTTATACATTGGGAAGAGGTTTTATTCTTTTTTTGGGTGTTGCAGCGATTTACGGTGTTTTTTATGCAATGCGGAAAAAATATTTTTTTCTTCTAAGCGCAATCTTTTGCTTTTTAATAGGATTTGGTTCTGTTTTTGCTTTAATCAAGCTGACACCCTCAGCAGAAATAAAAAACTTTATTCATATTCTTATTATTTGTTTTTTTGTCATTATTTTGGGTATTGTTTTTATCTATGCTCAGTATAAAAAAAAGAAGTAGATTGTTTTTTAATGGAGCTGTACAATGAAAAATATTTTACTGGCTATTAAGCCTTATATGATCGGTTCAATAATTATTTTATTGTTTACATTATTAAGCGCTTTTTTATCGTTTCTTATCAAAGATAATGGAATAACCTATTTTATCTGCGGGGCAGCCGGCGCTTTCGGAATTGGTTTTTTGATTTATAAGGCTGCTAAGCCTATATCTCCTCTCACTGTCCTTATCATTATACCTTGCATGTTTTCAGGCACTTTTTTTGCCGAATACTATCTCATTTCCAAAGAAAAAATCATCTCTCATATTAAACCGTCTGAAATCGAGCTTTATAAAACATCTTTTCTATTTGAATTCGATAATTATCAAATTTTAGATAAAATGAAATCCTCATATACCGGGATATGGCGGTATAAAGATAAAAGTTCAAAAATAGATGTTTATACAGTACCCGTTGTTGACAGTGATTGGAAACCGGATGATATTGTGAAAGTTTTTGCAGTTTGCGAAAAAACCTTTGAAAATTCAAGCAACTGCGAGAATGCTTTTTTGCCTCATAAACGGTTTGCAAAACGGATAGATCAAAAGACAAATCATCATTATAAGTCGTTTGAAGCGTCTGTTGTAAATGGTGTAAAAGATTTTCACTTTAAAACTGCGGATGATACTGTTTTTGTTGAATTAATTTCTGATATTTATTTATATGCTGTTCAAAAAAGAAGATATGGAGTTATTATATTTTTAGCTTTGCTGTTTTTATGGAATGTAACTTCTTTTTGGTCAGTACGGCATGAATTAAAAAACAAGCGATAGCGTTCTCAATAAGAACAGTTGATATTTTTTTTGTTATCAACTTGTTAAACATTATATTTTAATAACCATTAAAGCGCAAATAAATTATTCTGGATAATCGATGATAGAACTCAATAAACTAAACGGAAATGTCATTTTTGTCAACCCTCATTTGATTGAAACAATCGAACCGGGATCAGATACAAGGATTAACTTTTTTACGGGAAAGACGATGATAGTAAAGAACACTCTGGAAGAAGTTCTGGAAAAAATCGTTGAATATAGAAGAAAACTCGGGCAGAACAGCCAGGAATTGTAGGAGAGAGGTAAATGGAAGTTTTAATCGGGATATCGCTTGGTTTTGTAATCGTTTTCGTCGGAGCCGCAGTAGGGGGGGGAACGCCTGATATTTACTGGGATATACCTTCGTTTTTTATTACCGTTATGGGATCTATGTCTGCGATGCTGACTTCATATCCGCTTCCTGATTTAAAAAAAATAACTGTTTATTTTAAGATTTCCATGAGGAAACCTAATTTTGATTATGCCGATCTGATCCATACTCTTTCCACTTTTGCGGAAACAGCCAGAAAAGAAGGTCTTTTGGCGCTGGAAGATAAAATTGTCGATGTGGATGATCCTTTTTTAAGAAAAGGAATTCAGCTGGCAATTGACGGGGTGGATGAAGAAATGATTAAATCAACCCTTGAAAAAGACTTGCAGAAAATGGAAGAAAGGCATAGAGTGGCGACTGGAATGTTTGACCAATGGGCAACACTGGCTCCGTCTTTCGGGATGATCGGAACCCTGATGGGACTTGTTATCATGCTTAAGAACATGGAAGATATTTCTTCAATCGGACCTGCGATGGCGGTTGCCTTGATTACCACTTTTTATGGAGCGCTGATTGCGAATGCGCTTTGTATTCCTATTATACGAAAATTGGAAATTCTTCATAATCAGGAAGTTTTGCAAAGAGAAATGATGATGGAAGGGATATTGTCTCTTGTTCATGGAGAGAATGTCCGTCTCTTAAAAGATAAACTGGTTTCTTTCCTCCCAAGGGAAATGAGAGCCGCATTCGAAGAAGATCACAGCGATTAGGAGTAAATTATGGGCTGTCCTCCCTGCAGACAGAAAGTACCCGGCTGGATGGTTACTTTCGGTGATATGAACTCGCTATTACTAACCTTTTTTATCATGCTTCTGGCACAGGCGGAGATTAATCCGATCAAGGTGCAGCAAATGATGATGTCTTTTGAAACCCGCTTCGGGGCCGGTTTTTTTGACGGAGGAATGACCTTCTCAAAAGGAAAGCTGGCTGAACTGGGTATGACGATACAGTCTTTGCCTTCCACAAAAGAAGGTTCTCAGCTGGATAAGGCTCTTCAGGCGGCGATTTCGATTTTAGAGTCTGAGATTAAGGCGAAGAAAGTGATTGTAAAAGAAGATGAACGGGGGCTTGTCATATCGATTGTGGGCGATATGTTCTTCGAGCCGGGTGACGCGGAGCTTTTAGCAGAGACGAAAAAGCTATTAGACAAAGTAACAAAACTGGTTTTAGATTTAAAATACACAGGACAGGACAATAAAATAGAAGTAGAGGGTTTTGCCGATTCCGGGCAGATTCCGCCGACCAGCCCCTATTTTGGTAAATTCCCTACCAATTTAGACTTAGCATCAGCTCGATCCAATAATGTGATTAAATATTTCTGGGCATCAGGAATTTCTCCGATCCGCCAATATAAAGGAAAATCTTATGCCAAGTTCAAATCTGTTTCTTACGGCGAGTTTCAGCCGGTAGAAGCCAATGTTTCCCCTGAAGAAAGAGCTTATAACCGAAGAGTTGATATTGTATTTGTCCGGGAGGACAAGGAATAAATGGTTTTTCAATCTTTAAAGCTGAAAGACTTAAAAAGCTTTTCAGCGGATTTTTCATCCCGGAGCAAAACCGGAATAGAGCTTGCACTGGATAATAATGATTTTTATCATTTTGAAGAATCCGAATTAATTTATTTAAAAAAAACAGCTGAAAAAAACCAGTTCTTTTTTGCCTCTTTTCACGCTCCTTTTCACGATTTAAACCTTGCGTCTTCGGATGAAAATCTGAGAGCCTACGCGGTAAGAAAAGTCAATACGGCAATCAGTCTTGCTTCCCGGTTAAATGTCCGGAAAGTTATTTTTCATACTGGAATCAATCCTCTTGTGCCGGAAAAAAAGAAGGAAGAAATTTGTCAGCGTTTTTTTCAAAGTCTGGAAGTGCTTTCCAATGAAGCGTTTAAAAAAAATGTGGTTCTTTTTGTTGAAAACACTTACGAAAAAGACTTTTATTATTTTGAAAAAATGTTTCATTCTTTTCCTGAATTGAAACTTGTTTTAGATATCGGGCATTCTTATTGTTTTTCAAATAAAAAAGCAGATGAATGGATTGAAAATTTCAGTGAAAAAATAGAGCACTGCCACCTTCATGATAATTTATTGATTGAAGATTCTCATCTTTCTTTAGGGGAGGGGAAAATCCCTTTTCATAAAATCCTTCCCTTGCTTCCGGAAAAAGCAACCTTGACTCTTGAAACTCCTTTTAAAGACTTAGAAAAAAACTTAAAATTTTTAAGTGAACACAGTTTGTTAAAAGAGAGCGTCTTATCATAAAATTACAGGATTAAAAAAATGGCTTCTCAAACAGAATGTTTAATTATCGGACTGGGAGTTTTTGGAAAATCGCTGGCGGAGAGCCTTAAAAAACAGCAGGCAATTGTTGTGGGTGTGGATATCAACGAGAAATCTCTGAAAGAAAACCAGAAATTTCTGGATCAGATTGTCCGGGCGGATGCGACCAAGGAAGAGAATCTCCGTGTGCTGGGAGTGGATAATTTCGACTACACTTTTGTGTGCATCGGGATCGATATGCAGTCGAATCTGATTGCGACCCTTCATTTAAGCAATCTGGGCGCCAGAAGAATCATAGCCAGAAGCAGTTCTGCCGAACACTCCCTTATCTTGCAGAAACTGGGCGCTCATAAAGTGGTGCGGCCTGAAATCGAGACGGGAGAGAGGCTTTCTTATGAAATTATTTCCCGATTTGACCATTTTATCAAGTTTTCTGAAAACCTGGCGGTTGTTCAGCTTGAGGTGCCTGAGAAGATGTGGGGCAAGAATTTAAAAGAAATGGATTTAAGAAAAAAGTATAAAATCAATCTCATTTCGATCAAGCGAAATGAACCTTTTGTGAATTCTGACGGGGAAGATACGGTTTTAAAAGACCTTGAAACCGTCCCTGACCCAGACTACCGATTCAAAAAATTTGATAAAATTTATCTTGTCGGTGATGTCAGCAATCTCCAACGGTTTAAAGAAGATTATTTAAGCGGAGATACCAGTGCGTCTTAACCGTTATCTCGCTTCCTGCGGAGTGGCTTCAAGAAGGGCATGCGACCGTTTGATTGAGGAAGGAAAAGTTTTTGTCAACGGAGTCAAGGCTTTGGTGGGGCAGCTGGTCAATCCTGAAAGCGATCGAATTGAGTATAACGGAAAACTTCTATCAGCTGAAACCAAAGCCTATTATCTTTTTTATAAACCTTTTTTAGTATTGACAACATTGGACGACCCTCAAGGCAGGAAAACGGTTTCTGATTTTATCAAAAACATACCGGAAAGGATTTTTCCGGTGGGAAGGCTGGATTATGATTCGGAAGGGCTTCTATTCCTCACCAACGATGGAACACTTGCCCATAGAATTCAGCATCCTAAGTATGAGCTTGAAAAAGAATATGTGGTGAAAACAAATCAAGAATTAAATTCGGCTCAAGAACAAGAGTTTAGAAATGGAATTTTACTGGAAGAAGGGAAAACAAGTCCAGCCGGGCTTGAAAAAATCAATCATTGTCTTTATCAAGTGGTGCTCCATCAGGGATGGCATAGGCAGATCCGAAGAATGATGAGTGTTTTGGGGTGTGAAGTGCTTTCTTTGAAAAGGGTTAAAATAGGACCTTTTAGACTAGACAGACTCAGACCCGGTGAGCTGAAAAAAATTTTACCTGCCGAATTAAAAGAGTTAAAAAAACTTTTATTTTAAGTGTGGTTCTAAAAATAAAGAAAATCGTCATTTCAATGAGCAAAGCGAAGAGAAATCTTTATTAATATCAATATTTTAAGATTTCTCACTTTGTTCGAAATGATAGAAAAATTTAATTTTTAGAACCCGCCTTAAATATATTCTAGCAAAAGAAGGTTTTTTATGTCCGATAAAGAGTATGATTTTGTGTCAAAAATCTATGATCCCCTGCTGTTTGTTTTTTTAAACCCGATCCGGAAAAAAATCATTCAGGAACTGAAATCGTTTCAAGATAAAAAAATACTGGATCTCTGCTGCGGAACGGGGGATCAGCTGAAACGGATGGCGAAAAAGGGATTTGAAAACCTTCACGGCCTCGATATTTCAGAAGCAATGCTGAGGGTTGCCCGAAAAAAAACGGATCCAAAGATTCATTTTTATCAGGAAGATGCGGGAAATACCCGTTTTGAGGCGGAGTCGTTTGATAGCGTTATAATCAGTTTTGCCATTCATGAGAAAAAGAGAGAGGTTTAGGAAAAAATGCTTTTCGAGGCAGAGCGGGTGCTGAAAAAAGACGGGCTTCTGGTCATAGTAGATTATCAGATGGATAAAAAAACCAATAGATTTGCGAAAAAACTGATCGGTTTTATTGAATGGGTAGCAGGAAAAACTCATTATGCAAATTATAAGCATTATGTAAAAAATAGAGGGTTAGAGTCACTTATGAAAACAGACCGGTTTCTGCTTCAGAAAAAAATTTTCTATGGACTGGGCAGCGTGGGGATCTTTTTTTATAAAAAAAACCAGAGTTGATTTTTACTTCTTTTTTAAATGTTTTTTCACAAACTGCGTAGGATGAACAAATTCTTTCGGTACTTTTTTATCGTATCCTCCTCCGATCGGGAGGTCTTTTTCACGGATTTCCCAGTGGATATGCCCTACCCATTTTCCCCGGCAGTTTCCCAGAGTGCCGATCTGCTGCCCTTTTTTCACATAATCACCGGGATTGACATTCATATCCTGAAGGTGTCCATAAAGAGAATCAACAAAGGTAAAACCCTCTTTATCCTTTATTTTGTGAAGAATCCGAACTACATTACACCATCCTGACCCTGCATCTTCCGCATAGAAAACCAATCCGTCCGCAATAGTTAAAACCGGGTCTCCAAGATGTTCATTGCCTTTCCTCGGACCGTTCCAGTCTTCTCCCAGATGGAGTCCGTCAAAGATCGAATTGTAGGTGCCGTAGGTCTGGGTTCTCCGGTATGCCTCTGCATCAGGTCCTCCAAAGGGAAAATCAAAATCCTCGGCAATCATTTCATGATTGTTTTTAAACTCTTTCATTTTCTTTTTGAGGAGGATTCTCTTTTTTTTCTTTTCAGAAGCAGGGAAGACATTTTTATTAAAATTTTCTTTGTCGTAATAGAGCAGGTAGTCATAGACCGACTCAAGTTTATCTCCCAAGGCAAAATAAACCATGCTTCGCTTATAATAGTAAGACCTTTGAAAAGGGTCGAGTTCAAGAAGACGGTTGTAGTCTTCCAGAGCCTGTTCGTAGTTTTTCAGAATAAAATGGAGTTCTGCCCTTTCCGAAAGAGCTTCCTGATTATCAGGGAGAAGGGAGAGGGACTGGTTTAAATCTTTTAGCGCATTTCCAAAATCATCTTTTTCAATCCGGCGCAAAGCTCTGTGGAAATAGACTTTCGGGTCTGAAGGAAAATTTTCAACACTTTTGTTTAAGCTTTCCATAGACGCCCCAATCAGGCTCTCTTCTTCTGCCAAAATACTGTCTTTGACCCCTTCTTTCGAGCATTGAAAAATAAAAAATAAAAAATAAATAAAATTTGAATCTTTTTCATGTTCATGAACCAAACCCCAGCAGCTGCACCATAAAACCGGTCATGGCATCCACCAGTTTTGAAATCGGCAAGATTTCTATTTGAAACTGGCTTTCAATCAGTAAAACAACAATTAACAAGACAATACCGTATTTGTATAAATTTCCTATCACCTTGGCATTCACTTTTTTCAAAAAAGTCATGTATAAATGGGAGCCGTCTAGAGGGGGAATAGGAATGAGGTTAAAGAAAAACAAAGTCAAATTAATCACGCCCCATAAACCAAAAAGATTCACAAATTCGCCGCCTAAATGAGTGGAATGAAAATAGGAAAAAAAGAAAAGGATTCTGGCAATCAGAAAGAAAAGAAAACCAAGAATCAGATTGGAAAAAGGGCCTGCCAAAGATATCAGGATTTCATCCCTGTGCTTTTTCTTAAGGTTATCCGGGTTGATGGTTACGGGTTTTGCCCATCCGAATCCAGCCGTAACAATCAGAATAAATCCGAGGGGATCAATGCTTTTCAGAGGGTTCAGAGAAAGCCTTCCGTCTTCCTTTGCTGTGCTGTCTCCCAAAAGATACGCTGTATAAGCATGGGCAAACTCATGGACTGTGAGCCCGATAATGGCTGCCGGTACTAGTTTAAAAATTGAAAACAAATCAAAGTTCAAGTTATTTTCCTTATTCTTATTCAGAATCTGAGTTTAATCCTTTAATCACTTCCCGGGTAATGTCTTTCCCCCCTTTGAAGTTGGTAACCAATGAACCTATTGAATAAATCGGTCCCCATGGCACCCCCCACCAACCCATCAAAAAAGTCAGTAAAGTATATTGAAGACTTTTTAAAAAAGTATTTTCACCGTTCCGGATAAAATAAATATCAGAACTCCTTCTAAAGGTCATGATAAGAACAGAAATACAGAATTCAAAAACGACAAACCGTGCCCCTTTTTCTAATTCATGATTCATTTCATTCACGGACATGTTATTAAGCCCTAAGATTTTCATATTGACTCCTTATTAAATTATTAAAAATTTTCTCTTCTTGTAAGATTGCCGTTTTTCATCACATTCCCATCTTTAAAATGTATCACAGTATCTCCATTTTTATACCGATAGCTCACAAAACTCCTGTTTCTTGACACAGCAGGTATTTCATAACAGGATGAAAGAGAAATCAGTAATAAAAAGTAAATAAAAATCACTTTCATTTCAATTTCCTAATCCCAATCTTCTATCAAATATTTATACCCCTGTTCGGTGAGAAACATCTGGCGTTTGAGAGAAAAATCCTCTTCCACCGTATCCTTGGTCACAATTGAATAAAAGTAGGCGGGATGATCCTTGGGGCGTAAAATCCGTCCGAGTCTCTGTGCCTCTTCCTGCCTGGAACCAAATGTACCCGATACCTGAATGGCAACAGATGCGTCCGGAATATCCAAAGCCAGATTGGCCACTTTGGAGACCACCAGCACCGTAATTTCTCCATCTTTAAAGGACTGGTAGAGTTTTTCCCGTTTTGAATTGGACATAGCTCCGGTAATCAGGGGAGCGTCAATATCTTTGGCTATCGATGCCAGCTGATCCAGATACTGCCCGATCACCAGTATTTTTTCCTTGGAGTGTTTTTGAATCAATTCTTTGACGATAAAAAGCTTGTTCTCGTTTTCCCCTGAAATCTTTGGTTTTTCTCTTTTGGTCGCCGAATAGTATTTGATTCGGTCTGAATCATTTAAGCTGATTTTACATTCATGACAGATGCCTGAAGCAATATAAGCTCTTTTTTCAAGCTCTTTCCACGGAACATCATAGCGTTTGGGACCTACCAGTGTAAAAACATCTTTTTCCTTGCCGTCTTCGCGAATCAGGGTCGCAGTAAGCCCTAAACGCCGGGCGGTCTGAATCTCAGCCGTGATTTTGAAAACAGGCGCTGGAAGAATATGCACTTCGTCATAGATAATCAAGCCCCAGTTGTTTTCAAAAAAAATTTTTAAATGAGGAAATATTCCTTCTTTATTTTGAAAAGTAAGCACTTGATAAGTGGCTATGGTTACGGGTTTGATATTTTTTTTACTTCCCGAATATTCCCCGATCATTTCTTTGGGTATATCGGTTTTTTCAAGAATTTCTTTCTCCCACTGTTTGAGAGCGGCATGATGGGGAACCAGAATCAGAGTGGATATCTGAATCATGCTCATAGCGGCAAGTCCGACCACTGTTTTCCCCGATCCGCAGGGAAGCACAATCACTCCATAGCCTGTCTGGTGAAAAATTTTAGCGGCTTCTGTCTGATAATCTCTGGGCTGCCAGTGGTCTTTCAGATGAAAAGCAAGGGGAGTGCCTGGAAGAAAGGAAGCAGTGTCTTCTACTGGATAAGGAGGGTCGAGTTCGATCAGATACTGTTTAACGGTTCCCCGGTTGAGTTTTCGAATCAAAAATCCGTTTTCCACTTCTTTTTCAAAAATATGAACCATTTTTCTCTGTTTTTTTAAAAAAACCTGATCCGCCGGGCTGGTTTCCAATAGATAAAAATCCTCGTCAAAATCCCTGATTTTAATTTTACCATAACGGCTGTAATAATCTTTGATAAAAAAAATAATATTTTCAGGCACCGGGAAACGGCTGAATTTTTTAAGCCCTTCAATCACAAATTCCAGTTTTATCCGCATCGCGGCAGCGTTCCACAATGAAAGGGGAGTGATTTTATAGGTGTGGATGTACTCCGGAGATTTTTCAAGCTGGGCAAAAAGAGAAAGAAAATCTCTTTCCTCTTCATACAATGGATCCTGTGTCTCAACAAATAATGAAAAATCACTTTGTATAATCAATGAACTAGCTCTCCTGTCAATTGTTTTTTTTCTTCATTCCAGCGGCAGATAATTTTATAAAATTGATTGACTACCAAAGGCTTTGCTATCGTAACGGGCAGATAAGACGAAGTATGACCGAATGAATAGGTGTCAGTTGTTTTTTCACAAAGTAAAACTTCTTCCCTTCCTTCAAACTTCCGGTAAAACTTATTTTTTTCCGCCATTGCTTTTTCAATCACCGCAAGGCTTCTTTTCTTTTTAACCGCCTCCGGGATATTTCCCTTCATTGAATACGCCTTGGTCAGCGGGCGGGGCGAGTATCGGAAAGAATGCACATGGGAAAAACCGGCTTTTTCTATGATTTCAAGACTCTCTTGAAAATCTTGGTCTGTTTCTCCCGGAAACCCTATAATCAGATCGGTTGTCAGATTAAAAAAAGGGTTGATTGTCCTGATTTGAGAAACAAGCGCTAAAAAGTCTTCTTTTGTATATCTGCGGTTCATATTTTTAAGCACCGGATTGCTTCCGCTTTGAAGCGAAAGATGAAGGTGCGCTACCATTTTCGGATTGGAAAAAAGACTGATAAAATCCTCATCCACTAAATCGGGGTCTATGGATGAGACATGAATGCGGAAATCCCCTTTTATAAGAAGGAGTTTTTCAATCAGTCCGCCCAAATTTTCCCCTTCTGATAAGTATTTCCCAATTGTGATACCGGAAAGAACAATTTCTTTATACCCCGCTTTTAAAAGGGCTTCAAACTCTGAAAGACAATCTTCCAAAGGCTTGCTCACCGGCCTTCCCCGTACCAGGGGAATAATACAGTAAGAACAAAAATGATCGCACCCGTCTTGAATCTTCAGATTGACCCTTGTAGTGGATGAATCCACCGGAGGCGTGTATTTGAAACGGGAAGGTTCTTCCTCGAAAAGAAAATCAAGATTATCCCAGTTTTCGATTGCTTTTGGTATCAGGTATTTAAAATCATTGGAAAGATAAAGAACATCTTTTTTCTTTTCTACAGCTTTCGCAAAACAGCCGGTGACAATTGTTTTCGCCGTTTTATTTTTTGTGGAACGGCTGATTAAATTCCTTGTTTTTGCCTCGCTTTTTGAGGTTACAACACAGGAATTGACAATAAATAAATCAGCTTGAATATCATCATCTACAATCTGATGACCCAGATTTTTAATCTCAGTCGAAACCGATTCAATTTCATACTGGTTTAAACGGCATCCCAAAGAATAGATTTTAACATTCATAGAATTTAAACTTCATTGATAATAAGAGAGGGAGGATTGTCTCTCTTCTTTTTTTCTTTCTGAATGAGAACAACAATTTCTGTTTTTTTATTTTTTTCAATATTTACATAAAAATCGCTGGCCATGGAACGGACCGTATGAATTCCCCGTCCTGAATCAGCCTGTTCAAAAGCTTCAAAATCCCCTTCTGCGAGAGCTTTTTCAATATCAAGACATTTTTTAATACTTTTAAGCGCTATTTGTTTTGTAAGCGAGCCTTCCAAATCCGTCACACAAAATCCAAATAATTCACCATTATGTCCATATTCAACGAATACTTCATCTTTTTCTTCTAAAACCAGATGCTCTCCCTTTTTTTTCAAATCTGTTTTACCTCTAGCATGATAAAGCGCATTGGTCAGGGTTTCTTCCAGAAAATAACGGATATCATAAGAAACATCTTGCGGAAGACCGGCTTTCTGGACAGCAAAATTGACTATCTCATCCATAAGATCATGAAGCATATGAGAACTTTTTAAAGAAACTCTGACCGTTTCAACAGGGTTTTTCAGGTATTTTTCAAAACCAAAAAAATTCTTACTTAAAAGTAGTTCGATATAAGGGGCAAGCTGTTCCTGAGCGTATTCTTTGCTTAAAATATTTCCGACATCGTATTTCATTGCCAGATCAATATGTTTGTTAATGTTGGAAGAAGTAAGCATGATCATAGGTGTCGAAGTTTTTATTTCCCGAAAATATGAAATCAGGTCAAACCCGTTTTTATCGGGCATTTCGATATCGGAAAGAATTAAATCTACTTGATTTTCATGATATTTTTTAATTCCTTCATCTACTGATTCTGCCAGAATAACAGAGAAGCCTTTTTCGGAAAGAAGTTTTGAAACCATTAGCCGATGAAGCTTGGTATCATCTACATATAAAATACTTCTTTTTTCACTCATTGCCTATCCCTTTGACATAATAAAATCCAGAATATTTGTTTTCGGTAGAGATTTATTTTCTACATGCTGATAAATATCATGGATTTTTCCTTCCAGATAGAGTTTTTCAAAAGCATCTACCACTTTCGGATCAAATTGGGTTCCTCTGTTTAAAATAATTTCTGACAAAGCTTCCTGTTCTGTTTTTGAAGGTTTATAGGGTCTAGGAGAAAGAATGACATCAAACACATCTGCTACGCTGATAATCCTTGCAACAAGAGGGATCTGCTCTTCCTTGAGACCGTCAGGATACCCTTTGCCATCCCAGCGTTCATGATGGTATTTAATACCCTCTACAATGCTTTTAAAATAATTGATCGGTTTAATAATTTCAGCGCCGATACTGGCGTGTTTTTTGATTGCAGCAAATTCCTGATCCGTCAGCTTGCCGGGTTTTTGAAGGATTTGGTCAGGAATCCCGATTTTTCCGATATCGTGGAAAAATCCGGCATATTTAACCATCTCAATGTTTTCATTGGGAAGATCCAGCCCTAAAGCAAGTGCTTCAGAGATATATCCTACACGAAGGACATGGTATCCGGTTGTTAAATCTTTGTATTCAATCGCTTCAGAGAGGCTGATTGCCATTTGTTCCAAAACTTCAGAAAGGCGGTTGACCAGTCTTTCATTCATTTTATTGGTTTCAATCAGATGGTCGTAAAGCTGATCATTTTTTTTCAGGAGTTTGTTTTTTTCATTGATGAGCTGGGTAATTCTGAAAGCAGCATTGATTCTGGAAGTCAAAATATCAATATCAATCGGTTTTTGAATATAGTCGTCCACAATTTTTAAAGAAGAAATTTCTGTTTCTTTCTGCGCCTTTGCCGTTACCATAAGAATATAAATAAAAAGGTCATGCTCAAAAGCCCATTTTTTAATTTTCTGGGATGCTTCCAGCCCATCCAGTCCGGGCATCATGTAGTCCATCAAAATAATGTCGGGAATATATTCTTTTGACGCAAGAATATTGACCGCATCCTGCCCGTTGCCGGCTGTTTTCACTTCAATATCCATAAAAGATTTCTGAAGAGTGAAGGTCAGCATTTTTAAAATAAATGGGTCATCATCAACTATTAAAAACTTCATACCTTACTTCTCCATCAGCAAATCAATATAATATTTCGGTTCGATATCTTCATCTTTGATGCCTATTTTTTTAAAAAGGTCACAGATGATCTTTTCCACTTTCACTGCTTCACTTTCATTTTGCGCAAGAACTTCAATTTCAATAAACTCTCCCAGTTTTTCCACTTCATTATGCTCAATGGAAACATCATATCCTTCAAGATCTTTTACAACATAAAGAGAAGTCTTCTTTTTCTTTTCAATAAAAGGAAGATACCCGATATGTCTGAAAAAAGCCCTCATCTGAGGAATATCCGATCCTGAAATATCAATTTCATGCTCATCGTTTACTTCGGTTTTATCAATAAATTTCTTTTTCTTGTAGGAAAGAATTTTTTTCCCTTCCTCAATCCGGATCCTGAAAATAGGATCCTTGTAAATATTGATTCTCTCAATATTGATCGGGGCAAAATAAACATCTTCTTTATGCTTTTCACCTTTATAAAAAGCGATTTCCTTAATTTTGTCAAGGATTTTAAGGTCTTTTAAATAAGCTTTTTTTTCTATTTCAATCATTTTTTCCCCAAATCTATTCGAACAAAGCGTTTTTTTATTTTTTTAACTGTTTGTAAAGATTTGCCATTTCAAGCACGGTCATCGCAGCGTCAAACCCTTTATTTCCTGCTTTTGTCCCGGCTCTTTCCACCGCCTGTTCGATTGTATCAGTGGTCAGCACTCCGAAACTTACCGGAATCGGGCTTTTTATGGCAATCTGAGCCACTCCCTTCGATACTTCAGACGCCACAAAATCAAAATGCGGCGTTGAACCGCGGATCACAGCGCCAAGACAAATGACTGCATCCAGGTTTTCCTGATGATTTTCGATTAAAACAGCAAGAGCGGAAGGGATCTCAAAAGCCCCCGGAACCTTTATTAAAACAATATCTTTTTCATCTACTTCATGACGCATCAGACAATCAAGGCTTCCCTGCACCAGTTGTTCTACAATAAAAGAATTAAATCGGGAAGAAATAATACCTATTTTTAAGCCTTTCCCCGAAAGTTGACCTTCGATTTTTTTCATAATCTCTCCATTAACTCAAAAATATAACTATTAAAAATTAATACTTTTTCCTCTCAAAAACGAATGCTTCCTCTTATTTTTCATGTAAAAATCATCTTTCTTCCATAAAAAATCAACTTAATTTTTTAATAGTCTCCAAAAGTTTCTCTTTTTGAAAAGGTTTTAATATCCAATCATTTGCTCCCAGAGCCAGTCCTTCCTTTTTTTTATCCTCTTCAAACTCTGTGGTCAGAATGATAATCGGCTTGGAAGCATAGGAAGGATTTGACTTTATTTTTTTGATAAAATCAATTCCGTTCATAACCGGCATATTAATATCGACAATAAAAAGATCCACCGGAGATGCGGTCAGTTTTGAAAGAGCATCTTCTCCGTTATCCGCTTCTAAAACGGTGTATCCCGCTCCTTTCAAAGCAAGCGTCACAATTTTTCTCATTGAAAGTGAATCATCCACATTCATAACAACCATAAAATCCTCCTGTTTTTTTATTGATACTGGATAGAATTTAAAACTATTTTTTCGTCTTCTATCTTCACATTTTTCTGAAAATCTTCAATAATTGATTTTTGAAGATTTTGATTTGGTTTTTCAAAAGAATAGCCCAGCCGGGACAATAAAGGCTCCTGAGTTTTAATTATTTCTTGGATATGTGCTAAAAAATGAATAATATTTTCTATCTGCTGGCGTGTAATGTCTTGAAACTGGAGTGATTCCAGAATATTATCCATACTCCGGTTGACTTTCATAGTGGACTGGCTTAGACTGATAGACAGATTGGCGCTTGATTCATAGGATTGAATCAAAAGGCTTAAAACTTCTTCTGATCTTTTATTTGAGTTTCCTAGATTTTCAACTATTTCAACTGTTTTTTCAATTTTTGCTTTCAGGCTTTTATCATGATAATTTTTAAAATCATTCACAATATTGCCGAGCCCGTTAATCAAGTGATTGGTTTCCGCGTTCATTTTCTGGATTTCATTGACAATCACTTTAAACCTGAGACCTGTCTGCCCCGCTTTGACAGCCTCTATCGACAAATTCAAAGAGATCACCCGGTTGCGTTTTGAGATATTTAAAATATTATCGAGCAAAGCCTTGCTTTGTTCAATCAGATGGGAAATTTTAACCGATTCTTCCTGGTTGTATTCATTGATTTTTTTTAGTTCTTTAATCATCTCTGAATATTCGCTGAAAGCATCTTTTGATTTATGAATCAATTCTTCAAAACTGATTCCTTCTTTATTTTTCAAAAGACTGAGGCTTTCCTCCGCTTTCCGGCTTGCCCCGCTGTTTTCGTTTGAAACGACATCAAATTTTTCAATCAGGTTCATGGCGGCTGTTTCTGTTTTTTCGATTACTTTTTCTAAAAACAGTTTAATATAAGGAATTCTGAAATAAATTTCTAAAAAAGTTCCTACAGACTGAAAGACTTCCAGAAACTGCTGAAAATTTTCCATATCATAGGTTTTTAAAAACTCTTCGTAATTTTGAAGCTTTTCTTTCAAATCAAAAAACTTTTTTTCATCATTTTCAAGAGGATTATTTTTAAGCTTATCTATTTGTTTTTTATGTTTTTGGAGAATAGAAATACTTTTATCTAAAAGATTTTCCATAAAACCCATTTCGTTTTCTGATAGGCTCTCCCCTGCTTTTTTTTCTTCTTTCAGTTTTTCATGGGAACTAAAAAGAAAAAAAACTGTCAAAAGAAAAAGCAGAAAAACAGCTCCCATTGCTATGAAAGAGAAATAAGAAAGACTGACAATTGAAAAAAAGAACTGTAAAATATGAAAAATAAGAATTAATAGTATAAAAACAAGAAAAACAATTGTTTTTTTCTTTGATCCGAAAAGCATATTTACCTCCTGTTTTATTTTTGTTCAAAAAGCTGGACTGAAAACTGAAAAAACGAGCCTTCAGCCTGAAAAAAAAGCGTGATTTCATTCTCGGCTATACTTTCATCGTGGAGTACTTGAGGCACTTTGACTTCGTAGTGTTTTTCCTTTTCATCCTGAAAAACAACCCTTAAAATATTTCCTGAAATCACATTTAAAAGTTCCAGCAGACAGTCTTCCTTTTTTTTACTGTCAAGATTTTCAAAATTTTCCGCAAAAATATTTTCAACTGCTGTTTTCTGCATATCCTGATTGAGATAAAGATAAAAAAATCCCTGAAAAGGCTTTATAATTTCTGTTTTTATAATAATATCCCACGGTTTTTCTAAAACCAGCGTATCAACTTCTTCTACATCAATAAAAAACATATCAGCAAAAACTTTTCGAATCGTTTCTGCTATCAGTTTCCTGTTTTTTATCATTTTTCCGCCTTCAATAAATTTATTACTTTTTCCGGACTTAATGGTTTTTTAATAATACCCAGAATTTTAAAATTTTCTAAATATTTTTCTGTCACAAAATCAATCGGCGCAGAAGTAATGACGACTGATTTGTTTTCTAAAAGATTTTCTTCTTTCAGTTTTTTTAAAAAATCCAGTCCGTTCATTCCCGGCATGTTCAAATCTGTCACAATTAAATCAATTTTTTTGTTTTCAGATAAAACTTTTAAAGCTTTTTCCCCATTTTCAGCATAATAATAAATTGCATCTGAAAATCCAGATATTTTAAAACACTTAGTAATAATCATCCTTGATACTTCTGAATCATCTACAACAAGAATTTCCTGAAACTGCATTTACTCCCTCCTTTATTTTATATTTCCCACTTCTTACCGCCGGAAGAGATTTCAATTTTTCCATCCATTGTATCCATTCTGACCGTTCTGCTGATATTTCCCTCTACATCTTCCGCTATCACACCCATATTATATTTCCATAAAATTTTCTTAACAGCCAGAATATTCCTCCGTCCGATATCAAAACGGTAATGAGGATCCAGGATATTTGCGCCGCCTGCTATTTTTATCCAGCTTGTTTTTTGAACAAAGCCTTTTTTTTGCAGTTCTGAAAAAAAAAGAGGAATTCCTGTATCGGCAAAATAAGCCGGATGAGAAATCCGTTTTTCAGGGCTGATACTTGAGTCTGGAAGAGCAAAATGAAACATTCCGGATATTTTTTTCCCGAAATCATAAACCATTAAAGCAATGCAAGAGCCCAAAGCAAAAGTTTTCAAGCCGATCAAAGGATTGTCTGATACTTTAAAATCTCCTATTCCCACGATTAAATCTTTCATTTTTTCCCTTCATTTTTTTTCAAAAACTGGAGAATGGAAAATGGGATTTCGGAAAGCCCCACCAGTTTTTCAGCTCCGCCGTTTTTATAAGCTTCCTTCGGCATTCCAAAAACAACTGAGCTTTCTTCATCCTGAGCCAGAGTTCTCGCTCCTGCGTTTCTCATTTCTAAAAGACCTGCGGCTCCGTCTCTTCCCATTCCTGTCAGAATCACCCCGACCGCGTTCATCCCGACACTTTCCGCAAGAGACGAAAAAAGAACATCTACAGAAGGTCGGTGTCCGTTTACCAAAGGATTTTGGTTTAATTTCACCCTGTACTGCCCCCCCGAACGCATTACTTCCATATGATAGTTTCCGGGAGCGATTAAAACCCTTCCTGTTACTACCCGGTCATTGTCTTCTGCTTCTTTTACTTCTACTTTTGCAATTTCATTGAGGCTTCGGGCAAACATTTTTGTAAAACCGGCAGGCATATGCTGGACAATAACAGTGCCGGGAAGGTCAGGAGGAAATTCCTCAACTATCTTTCTTAATGCCACTGTTCCGCCGGTAGATGCGCCGATAGCGATAATCTTATCGGTGGTTCCCTCAAGAATTTTTGGAAGAACTTTTTTCATCTCAAGAGGCTTTCTGTTTTTAAAACGGCTCACATCGATTTTAGAAGCGTTTTTTACTTTCTGAATCAGTTCCTGAAGCATATTTTTAAGCCCCTCTCTCACATTTGCGGCAGGTTTTAAGACAAAATCAACCGCCCCCGCCTCTAAAGATTCTAAAGTTACCTTCGCACCTTCAGAAGTCATCGAAGAAACCATCACCACCGGAAGAGGATACTGAGGCATCAGTCTTTTTAAAAATTCAAGTCCGTCCATTTTAGGCATTTCCACATCCAGTGTCAGGACATCCGGTTTTAAATAAACAATTTTATCCCTTGCCGTATAGACATCCGATGCTTTTCCCACTACCTCGATTTCAGGATCCATGGAAAGCCCTTTTTCTAAAAGATCTCTCACTACTGCCGAATCATCTATAATCAGCACTTTAATTTTATTATGATTCATGGGAAGCCTCTTTTTTATAGACTGCCGGTTTAATGTATTGAAAGGAATGATGATAGCGGGCAATGTTTTCAGAATGTCCGATCATTAAATACCCCCCCGGATAAAGAGAGTGATAAAATTTATCAATCAGTTTAAGCGAAGTTTCCTTATCAAAATAGATCATCACATTCCGGCAGAAAATAATATGAAATTTTCCTTTAAAAGGAAATTTTTCATCCATAAAGTTTAATTTTTTAAACAATACCATTTTTTTGATTTCTTCCTTAACCTTGAATTCAGCATTTTCAGTTTTCTGAAAATATTTTTTAATCATTTCTGCCGGCAGTGCGTTTACTCTGTCTTGAGAATAAACCGATTCTCTTGCTTTCACTAAAGCGGTCATAGATATGTCGGTAGCCAGCAATCCGATATCCCATTGATTTATGGCGGTTCCTAAATACTCGCTCAATAAAAAAGCAAGGCTGAAAACTTCTTCTCCCGTAGAACACCCGGCGCTCCAGACCCGGATCTTTTTATCTTTTTTAGAAACCGGAAAAAGCTCAGGAAAAACTTGCTCTTTCAGAAAATCAAAATGCTCTTTTTCCCTGAAAAAAAAAGTGTGGTTGGTAGAAATTTTATCCACCATGCTCACCAGCGCTTCCCCTGAAGGATCGTTTATAACATATTCATAATAATCATGAAAATTATTAAATTTTAAATCTTTTACGATTTTATTCAGTCGTGAAACAATCAGGCTTTTTTTGTGCTGCTGAAGGAAAATACCTGTTTTTTGATAAATCAGCTCAGACAAAAGATTGAATTCTTTGTCTGAAATTGAAATTAAAATAGATGCATTGTCGATATTTTCCTTCAAAGTCATTTTCTACTCCTCTTTTTCAGAGTTCATTTCCTCTTCAACCATTTTTTTCAGCATAGCAAAGATCTCAGGAGAAATTTGACTGGTTTCCTTTTTTTCAATTTGAACTGTTTTTTCTTTTTTAAGTTTAAATCTTTGAATCATCCCTTTGAGCTGTACCGCCTGGGAAGCCAGCTCTTCTGAAGCGGCGGCGCTTTGCTCAGCGCTGGCTGAAACAGTCTGGGTGACTTGTTCGATCTGATTTAATCCTGTGCTGATTTGATCCAGTCCGGCAGACTGCTCACGGCTTGCGGCGGTAATTTCTGAAACCAGATCGGCCGCTTTGAGAATATCCACTGTGATTTCATCCAGCTTGGTAGCGGTCACCTGTACCAGATTATTCCCCTTATTGATATTTCCAATTGATTTTTCCACCATTTTTGTGGTTTCCTTCACTGCTGTGGCGCTTTTGACAGCCAGGTTTCTGACTTCTTCTGCCACTACTGCAAAACCTTTTCCGTATTTTCCGGCACGGGCGGCTTCCACATTGGCGTTTAACGCCAATAAATTGATTTGAAAAGCGATATCATCAATAACTTTGATTATTTTTTTAATCTCCTCGGAAGACTGATTGATCTCACTCATCCCCACAATCAATTCTTTCATCTGACCATTGCCTTCTTCAGCGTTGATTTTTGCTTTATCTGCAAGCGCTTTTGCCTGAATCGCATTTTCAGCGTTCTGCTTTGCCTGAGAATTAATTTCCACAGCAGACGAAGTGATTTCTTCCAGAGAACTGGCCTGTTCTGCCGCTCCTGTGGAAAGACTTTGGCTCGCATCAGAGACATGGTTGGAAGCTTCAGCCATCTGCTCGGCGGTAGCATTGACCTGTCCCAAAATCTGGTTTAATGAATCAAGCATTTTCGCAATCGCTTTTCCAAATAAGTCATTTTCAGAAGCCAGCTCTACTTCGATCGTAAAATCGCCGTTTCCTTCAGCTATTTTTTCAATAATAGATAGTTTGTATTTCAAACCCTCCATCATTTTATTAAAAGAGACAGCGAGAATTCCAAGTTCATCTTTTGATGCAATCTGAATCTTGTTTTCATTTAAATTTCCTTTTGCGATTTCATCCGCAAGTTGAATCAAAGGTTTAATATATCTTGTAATTCTTTTGGCAATAATAAAAACAAGCATAAAAACCAGCAAGGCAACAATGGCAAGCGTTAAAACAATGATAAATGTTTTTTCACTGATCTGTTTATCCACATCGTCGATATAAATCCCCGTTCCAACAACCCAGTCCCATTCTTTAAAAAGCTTGATATAAGAGAGCTTGAGAATTGGTTCTTTTTCCCCGGGTTTCGGCCAAAGATAATTGGAAAATCCAGCCCCCTGTTTTTTTGCTATTTCAGTAAACTCATAAAACAATCGTTTTCCGCTGGGATCTTTCATATCTGAAAGATCCTTCCCGTCGAGGGCAGGCTGAATGGGATGCATAACCATTTTAATATCCATGTCATTGATCCATATATAGTTTGTTTTATCATATCGGATACTTTTAATCCGCAGAACAGCTCTTTTTTTTGCTTCCGCTTCGGTCAGTTCTCCGGATTTAAAACGATCATAATATTCAGCCATAAGAGTATAGACCATTTCTATTGTCTGCTTGACAGCTGTTTCTTTTTCTTTCAAAAGGCTTTTTTTAAACTCCGGAAGATAGTAAAAAAAGACAAATCCGATAAAGATCAAAACATTGATCAAAAAAAGAGTAAGTATTTTTAAAAAAATCTTCCAGTCATTAAACCCTTTCAATTTCATCTCTTCCTCCCTATATCTTTTCTTTTGAATTGACTTGAATCGTATCGATTTCCTTATCGTAAATAATTTTAGAAACATCCAAAAGAATCTTTACTCCTCCTCCCGCCTTTCCAAGACCGCTGATATACTGATCCTTGATTGCCGTGTTTTTAAAAGACGGGGCAGGCTCAATCTGATTTTCGGGGATTTCTGTTACTTCTTCTACCGTATCCACGATAAAAGCGATATTTTTTTCTTCCAGCTGAATCACAATAATACAGGTGCGGTCGTCATAGGGTCTTTCAGGAATGTGGAACCTCAGTCTTAAATCCACTACAGGAATCACTTTTCCGCGGAGATTCACCACTCCTTTTAAATAAACCGGCATATCCGGCACTTCTGTAATTTTTTGAATTTCAATAATTTCAATAATCTGACGAATGCTGATCCCATAAGATTCCTTTCCCAGTTTGAAGGAAAGGTATTTGTTTTTCATCGTATCTTCATCTTCATCATCATAAAGGTCAAAAAAATTATCTTCCAGCCCTGTTTTTGAGTTGATTTTTTCTACTGACATAAAAGCCCTCCTTTCCCTGTTTTAAAACTTATCAAAATCATCATCATCCAATGCGATAATATCTTTAGGCGAAACAAGATTTGTTTTTTCTTTTTTTTCTACTGGCTGTTTTTTCTCTATTTTTACAGATGTTTCTTTTTTCTTGGACTCCATTTCTTTTCTGATTTCATCTTTCAGCATTTTCAGGACTTCATCCGGTATTTCTTTGGTTTGAGAAAGCGGTTCTTTTTTAGCCTCAAATTCTTTGAGCTTAAACTGCGCCACCATTTCTTTCAGATTTTTTGCCTGTGATGACAGTTCTTCGGATGCCGCTGCGCTTTCTTCCGCGCTGGCAGCGTTATTTTGTGTTACCATTTCAATCTGGTGCAAAGCATTGCTGATTTGCTGAAGGCCTTCAGACTGTTCATGGCTGGCAGAAGCAATCTCAATCATGAGATCGGTCGCTTTCACAATTTCTCTCATAATATCTGCCAAAGACGCTGCTGTCTGGTCAACTTGTTTATTTCCTTTTTCGATAAAAGAAATCGAATTTTCAATCATTTTAGTCGTATCCTTGACCGACTCAGCGCTTCTGACCGCAAGATTTCTGACTTCTTCAGCCACAACGGCGAAACTTTTTCCGTATTTTCCGGCACGCGCTGCTTCTACATTTGCATTGAGAGCCAGTAAATTGGTTTGAAATGCTATATCGTCAATTACTTTGACAATCTTTTTGATTTCTTCTGATGAACGGTTGATTTCTCCCATAAGGCAGACCAATTCTCCCATCTGTTTGTTTCCCTCGGATGAGTTTTGTTTTGCTTTTTCTGCAATCTGTTTGGCATGAATTGCGTTTTCAGCATTTTGTTTTGCCTGTCCGTTGATTTCAAGCACAGAAGAAGAAATTTCTTCCAGAGAACCTGCCTGCTCGCTTGCGCCCGATGAAAGATTCTGGCTGGTAGATGAAACATCATTGGAAGCGGCTGAAATCTGTTCGGATGAAGTTTTGACTTGGTAAATAATTTCGTTTAATGAAGAAAGCATTTTTTTGAGAGCAATCCCAAAATGGTCCCTTTCGGAAAGAAGCTCTACCTCGATCGTAAAATCCCCGGCGCCTTCCGCGATCAAGTTTACAATTTCAAGTTTTTTCTTGATCGATGCTGCAAATTGATTAAAATAGTCTGCTGATTCTCCAATTTCATCATTGGATGATTTTTTGACAGCCACTTCTAAATCGCCCTTTGTTCCCTTCAAAAACTCCTGATTCATTATTTTTAACGGTTTAATAACCAGTTTTCGGATAAAAAAATAGAGAAAGAGAATCAGTCCTGCAAGGGAAATCAAAGCGATAAATAAAAGTTTTTTTGATAGATTGTCTGATAATGCGCGGATATCTGACGCTTCTATTGCAAGCAGGATAAACCACGGCATGCTTTTTAATTTATGATAGCCCATAAATTTTTCATCACCCTGAAAAATGTAATCGATAAAGTCTGATTCTTTTTTGGATTGAATAATGATTTTGATAAAATCCAGATTTGAGAGATTTTTCATCACCAGTTCATCTTTTGGGTGAACCAGAATAACCCCCTGATCAGAAAGCAAAACAATATAACCCTTTGTTCCAATAGTGTGGGAAAGAAATTTTTTGGACCAGACATAAAGATCCACCGGCATGGCAAAAAGCCCGACAAATTCTTTCTGATCGTTATAAATCGGAGCCGCTACTACAAAAACAGGATGATTTGTCACTGGAGAAGCATAAGGATAAGGATCAATATGAACCTTTTTTTCATGAACTCCTTTCCAGAAAGGAAACATTTTAATATCAAACCCCTTTTTCACCATTTCATCAAACTTTGCCTGATCAGGATTTCCTCCGGCTACAATAAAACCGTCCCGGTCGGCAATAAAGCAGGCTTCTAAAAACGGATCATTTTTAAAAATATCAATGACTAATGACCTTGATTTTTTATAATCCCTGGCTGTCAGTTCTTCAATAAATGTTTTATTCGTTGCATAGGCAAGAGCTGTTTTCTGGTATTTATCAAGAGCAGTATCGGTTAAATTAGTGAAAACTTCCGTTTCCCTGACAATAACCTTTTTTTGATCCTCAAAAATCCCTTCTTTTGTATCTTTTGAGCTCAATAAAATAATCACTGTAAATATAGTTATGATTATTAAAGCTAAACTTAGATTCAGTTTGAGTGAGAGCGTTAGTTTGCGTTTCATCATTTCCTCCTTTTTTATGAAAGCCATTCCTGAATAATCTGCTTGGTGTCTAAAATAAAACTGATCTCGCCGCTGCCCAAGATAGAACAGCCTGAAATCCCCTTTCCCTCTCCCATAAACTCTGGAAGGGATTTAATCACCAGCTGGTGGCTGTCTATGATTTTATCAATCAAAAGACAGGCTTTTTTATTGAGATTCTGCACCACAATCACGACCCCTTCGGTCAGATTTTGAATCCCTTCGGAAAGTTTAAAATAGTCTGAGAGCCGGATCACAGGAATCGATTCTCCCCTTAAATGAATCACCTCATGACTGGTATCGGTCTGAATCACCTGATTTTCTTTTACTTTATAAAACTCTTTAATATCAGGAAGCGGGATAGAATAATAGTTTTCTTTAATTTTAAAAGTAACCGCATCGATAATTGCCATAGTCAAAGGAATTTTCAGAATAAACTCAGACCCTTTTCCAGCAAAGCTTTTAATCGTAATCTTTCCCTTAAGCTTTTCAATATTTTTTTTCACCACATCCATACCTACGCCCCTGCCTGAAATTTCAGAAACCTGTTCGGCAGTGGAAAATCCGGGTTCAAAAACAAAGTTCCAGACTTCGGGATCGCTTAAAGACTCATCTATTTTCTCAATCAAACCTCTTTCTAAAGCTCTTTTTAAAATTTTTTCCCGATCAAGCCCCTTTCCATCATCTGAAATAGAGATCCAGATTTCATTTCCCTCGTATTTTGCAGAAAGGAAAATAAGACCTGCCTCAGATTTTTGAGATTTTAATCTTTCTTCCTTATTTTCAAGACCATGGTCAATTGCATTGCGGATAATATGCACCAGAGGATCAGAAATCTCTTCTATGACTGTTTTATCCATCTCTGTATCCTGACCCGATATTCTGAAATTGAGTTTTTTATCTATCTTTCTGGATAAATCTCTGACAAGACGGTTCATTTTGTTAAAAAGCCCGTCTAAGGGAATCATCCTGATTTCCATAGCTACTTCCTGAATTTCTCTGGTAATTTTACTCAGGTTTCCAGCCGCCTTTTTAAAAAGAGCGTTCTTAATTTCTTTGATTTCAGGATTGTTGATCACCATCGCTTCGGCTGTAATCAGTTCTCCCACCAGGTTAAAAAGCCGGTCAAGTTTATTTTTATCCACCCGGATATCTTTTTTCTTGATATCTGAGGCAATCATTGAATCATCTTCTTTCACCGACTGCTGTTTCAAGGCTGTTTCAAGCGTCTCTTTTTTGACACTGCCCATATCCAGAAGGATTTCTCCCAGTTTTTTATTCTGCTGCAAAAGCGCTTTGTTCAAGTTATTTTCATCAACCGCGCCCATTTCTAAAAGAATTTCACCTAAAAACTTGTTTTCAGATTCCATATCTTCTTCCTGAGAATTTAAAAGATGATTTCTCAAAAAATCAATTGATTTTAAAATAAAGCTGATAATTTTATCTGTAATGGCAATTTTATCTTTTCTTACTGAGTCTAAAATATTTTCCATTTCCATGCAGTGTTTTTCCAGTGTCTGGTTTCCAAAAAAGCCCGCATTCCCTTTCAAAGTATGCACCGCTCTGAATATTTCTGAAACCAGTTCGCTTCGATGCGGCTCTTTTTCTAAAGCAAGCGCGTCTTTTTCAGAAAGATCGAGAAGTTCAATCGACTCCTGCACAAATTTATTTTCCAATTCGTTTGAAATAAGATTGTCAAATTGTTTCTCACTTGGCTTTTCTTCTATGACTTCTAATTCTTTATTTTCTTTCACTTCTGAAAGCTTTTGAATCAGCGCATGAAATTCTTGTGTCAGCAGATTGACATTTTCTTCATTTCCCTGATCATGGAGTTCTTTTTCTACCTGGCGGATAAAATGCTTGAGCAGATCCACAGATTTTAAAAGAAGGTCAATTTCCGACTGATCGGGAATATGTCCTTCTTTTCGATAAATATCTAAAAGATTTTCAGAAACATGGGTAATTTTTTTTACATTGTCAAAATTCAGATATCCGGCTGTGCTTTTCAGGGAATGAAAAAGCCTAAACACAGTATTGACCAGTTCAGGATCAGTGTTTTCGGAAAGTAAAAGAATTTTAGGCTCGGCATTTTCAATCAGCTCCCAGCTTTCTGATACAAAAGCTTCAATAATTTCTTTCGTTTCGTCATCTACTTTTGCGGCACTCTTTTTTTTTTCGATTTCTTTCAAAGCGTTGATGATTTTTGAAAATTCTACCGGTTTTTTAAAAAAAGCGTCTGCCTTTCTTTTGGGGGGCGCATCGGATGCGATCAGAGAATCCCTTAAATCGCCAAAAGCGGTGATATAAATGACAAAAATTTCCGGCTGAATTTCCCTGACTTTTTCAATCAGCTCTATCCCGTTCATTCCCGGCATTTTAATATCCGTAATAATCAAATCAGTTTTTTCTTTTTTCGCTTCTTCAAACGCCTCAAAAGGATTGGAGCGGGTCATGATCTGGTAATTGGTAGGCTCCAAGGCTTCAGCGATCTGGTTCAAAGCTTCAATTTCATCATCGACAATCAGAATTTTCATTTTTTAACCCTTTCTTTTGAGTTTCTACTAACTATTTGCAAGAAAGATACCAAAAATCTGAAAAGAATTATTTTGTTGATAATCAATATGATAAAAACACTAAAGCGATAAAAACACTTGTTTGAAAAACGGCTCAAAAGAGACAGGTGTTGCAAAAGAGACAGTATGAAAAATATTTTGTCAACTTTTCAAAAAACTTTCAAATTAAACAATTCTTTTTTCTCTCAATCGATTTTAAAGCGTTTATAAAGCTGGGCACGGGTCAGTCCCAGAAATTCAGCTGCCTTGGTTTTGTTGCCGTTAAATTTTTCCAGAGTTTTTCGGACAATGGTTTTGTTGAGTTCATCTAAATCAAAAGGATTTTCAGGAAGATGAAAATTATTGATTGAAAATAATTTTTTTTGATCTTCAGCAGAATTTTTTAAACGGGAATTCTCTAAAAAATACGCTAAACTAATCATTGGTTTTTCTAAAAAAAGAATCAGTGTTGTCAAAAAATTTTTAAGCTCCCTGACATTTCCCGGCCAAGAATAGTCAAGCAATCTTTTAAGAACACCCGCTTCAATTCCCTGAATGTTTTTATTCAGGTTTTTATTCAGCTCTCTGAGAAAAAAGAAAATAAGAGGTAAAATCTCTTCTTTTCTTTCAGCAAGAGGCGGAACTTTAATTCTGCAGATATTCAGCCGGTAAAAAAGGTCTTTCCTGAAAAGCCCTTTTTCAGATAAAAGCTCAATATCCTGATTCGTGGCGCAGACAATTCTTGCATTCACCCGATGTTTTTTGACTCCTCCCACCTTATAATACTCTCTTTCTTGTATCAAACGCAAAAGACGGGCCTGAGAATCAAAAGATATTTCAGTAATCTCGTCTAAAAAAAGAGTGCCGTTTTCAGCCAGTTTTAATTTTCCGTCTTTCCCGTTGCTGTCGGCGCTGGTAAAGGCGCCTTTTTCATACCCGAAAAGCTCGCTGTTAAAAAGCTCTTTATCCAATAATGAGCAATTAATTCCTATAAAATCGCCCTTCATGTTTTTATTCTGATAGTGCGTGTATTTTGCAAGAATTTCTTTCCCGCTTCCTGTAGGACCTTCCAGCAAGACGGGTATTTCAGGATAGGCTTGAAGTTTTTCTATTTTTTTATAAATCCGGTTTGTTTTTTCAGAAAAAATACCCACTGAGCCCATTTGAAGCCCATTGAGACAAAATTTGTTGTCGTGAAAAAATTCATCGATTTGAATTATTTTCTGATCTTCAAAAAAAAGAAAATCCAGAGGATCTTTTTTTATTTCTTTCTTTTTATTCTTTAATTCATCGATCAATAAAACCAGCTTTTGAAGGTTGATCGGCTTTGTGAGAAAATCGTAAATTCCTATTTCCAGCGCATTAATGGAATCAATGATGTCTTTTTGTCCGGAAAAAAGAACAATATCTGTTTCAGGGCTCAATTTTTTTATTTTTTCAATTAAATCCTTTCCATTGATATCCGGAAGATAAAAATCAGTCATCACCAAATCATAGGATTCGTTTTCAATCTGTTTCAAAGCCTCTAAACCAAGATAAGAGCGGTTGACCGAATATCCGAATTCAGAGAGAAAGTCAGCGATTGCATCACAGCTGTACTTTTCGTCTTCAATAATATAGATTTTCATTTTTCCCCTTTCTCTTTGTTCAATTCAATGGTAAAAACAGCTCCCTGCGGAAGTTGATTGGACGCTTTAATAATAGCGTTGTAAGAAGATAAAATATTGTACACAATGTAAAGCCCCATCCCGCTGGATTCTTCTTTCGGATTGGTTGTGAAAAACGGGTCAAAAATTTTCTCAAGGTAATCTTTTTCAATACCGCTTCCGTTATCCGATATCTGAATGATAATTTTTTCATCATTTTCAAAAGATTTTATCTCGATTTTTTTTCCGGATTTTTTTTCTTTATCTAAAGAGTTCACAGCGTTGTCTATTAAATTAATTAAAATCTGCTGAAACTGAATTTCTGAAAATATAATTTTAGAAAGATTTTTTTCAAGATTTAATTGAATATTTATTTGATGAAGCATTAATTTTTGGGAAAGAAATTCTTTTGTTTTCGTTATTATTTGATTCACATCCACTGTTTCAAGCTTTAACTCTCCTTTGGATTTATAGCTGATTCTCATATGTTCAATGATTTCAGAAATCCTATCCACTGTATGGGAAATTTTTTTAAAATAATCCATGACTTTTTCATAAGGATAGTCTTTATGCTGTTCATGCCAGTAGAGAGTGCTTGCGGTCATCATTTTAATCGACTGAAGAGGCTGATTGATCTCATGATTGATGGACGAGGCAAGAGTCCCGAGAGCTGCAAGTTTTTCGGTTTTTAAAAGAAGTTTTTCCTGGATCAGTTTTTCTCTTTCAATTTCCTGAATCTTTTCATAATCTTTTTTTCTCTTCCAGTCGCTTGCAAGCGCTTGAACCACAATAGATAAAAAATTTCGGATATGTTTTTTCAGGCAGCCTGTCTTGCCCGGCACCAGAAATATCCCGTAAAAAGATTCCCCCAAAATGAGAGGAAAAGAATAAAAACAGCGGCTTTTAAGATTTTTTAAAATAGATTGAAGTATTTTGGGAAGTTTTGCGTTTTGATAGATAAAAAGAATCTTTTTCATGGCATCTCTTTCGTTTTTTGAAAAAGAATTTATTTCTATGTTTTCAGGATACCGGATTTCTGAACCCGCTGATTCCGCTTTTTTAAAAAGTATTTCTGTCTCATCTTTTTGAAATATGTAAAGAGCCAGATGGTTGATTTGAAAAGCCCGTGATATTTTTTCAAGAATTTGAGCAAAATTGAAATCGTCAAAACCCAGGTTGTTGATAAACGATAAAATTTTGTTGACATTTTTTTGAATTTCATAAATCTGGCTCTTTTTTTCTTCCGCTTTTTTCTGCCGGGTAATATCCTGCATCTGCACAATAAAGTGTTTCGGAGTCCCTTCCAGCCAGCGGATCAGTGAAATATTAATTAAAACCCATTTTTCACTGCTGTTTTTATCATAAACCTTTCTTTCGATTTGAAAGGACGAAAGAGTTCCCGCAATAAGCTTCTGCACCCCTTTTTCTTCTTCATCATCCAAATCATTGCTTTTTTTTAATTCTTTCAGGTTCATTTTATAAAACTCCCGTCCGCTATACCCAAAAAGACCGACGAATGCCGGATTGACATTTAAAAAATTGCCCTCTGTATCTGAAACCGCAATAGCGATCCCGGATTCTTCAAAAAGGCTTCGAAACTCTTCCTCGCTTTCCCTGAGAGCTGTTTCAATGGTTTTGTAATCGGAAATATCTCTTCCTGAAAAAAGAACCGATTTTATTTCGTTTGAAGCTGAAAATTCAGGGATAAAAAAACAATCCAGCCAATAAGAACGGTTGATAAACATCTGAATTCTTTTTAAAATTTTGGTTTCAAAAACCGATAAAATCGTCTGTTCCAGTTTTTCAGCCGATTCTTTTAAGAAACTGATTTCATTGATTTTTTTTCCGATCAGGTTGTGAAAAGATTTTCCGGATATTTTTTCTACGATTGGATTGGCATAGATTACTATCCTATCTAGATCAAATCTAATCACTAGATCCATCGTATTTTCAGCCAAATCTCTAAAAGACTCTTCTCTTTCCTTTAAAGCCTCCACCTGTTTTTTCTTTTCGCTGACATCAATCACGATTCCCCTGAGACCGACAGGGAGCTCGTTTTCATAAACGATTGACGAATGAATCATGACTGGAAGGAGGGTGCCGTCTTTTTTGATGATTTCGTATTCATTACCTCTTGAAGATTGATTTTGAATATTGTATTCAATGTTTTTTTTAATTTCAAGATGGTATTGATCGGGAATAATGCTATAAACATTGACTTTTCCTGAAAAATCTTCTTGAGAGTATCCGAGTTTTTGATAGGCATTGGAATTGATATAAGTCAAATTCCCCTCCAAATCGCATTCATAGACAATCTCGGGTAAAATTTCAGAAAATTCATGAAGGGTTTTTTCTTTTTTTTGAAGTTCTGTTTTTAAATTTTTTTCTAAAGAAATATCTTTGATAAAAGCAAAATTGATTTCCTCTTCTTCTTCACGAAAATAATGTGCGTGAATTTGGATGGGAATCATCTTTTGATCTTTTTTCCGATGAGTCGTTTCGATTTGAACCGCTTGATTGAGCCTCAATTTTTCCCAAAAAAGCCTCCATTTTTCCTGATCCAAATCAGGAGAAATGTCAAAAACACTCATTTCCAGAATTTCTTCAATAGAATAACCCAAAATACAGGAAGCTTTTTGATTGGCAAAAAGAAAAAAACCGTCTTGATCTGTCCAGAGTACTGCTTCAAGACTATTTTCAATACTGGTTTGAAAAAGTTTTAGAAGTGTCTTTTGAGAAAAAGCTTCCGGTATTTTCTTTTGTTCCTTCATTTTCTATCCTTCAAGGCATTTTTTTATGGTATGAATCAATTCATTCGATGTCCAAGGTTTTAAAATAAAAGCCTGTAAATTGCATTCTGACTGAAGCCGTTCTACCGCATCCGGGTCTGCTTGTCCTGATATCATCACGGTTTTCATTTTCGGATGATTTTGATTGACCCAGGCAAGAAACTCGTCGCCTTTCATACCGGGCATGAGCCAGTCAGAAATGACTAATACAATTTCTACGCCTTCTTTTTCAAGCTCTGCGATCACTTCCATAGCTTCCGAAGCGCTTTGGGCGCTCTCATAAACAAACTCATTGCCAAAAAAACCTTTCAGCTGTTTTTTCAAAACAAACAATATCATCGGTTCATCATCCACGCAGAGTATTGCTTTTTTTTGATCCATGCTTTTTAATCCTCGCTTTTTAGGTAAATATAAAAAACCGTTTTTCCGGGAACGCTTTCAAAATCGATTTTTCCGCCTATTTCTTCCACTATTTTCCTGCAGATATCCAGTCCCAATCCAGTCCCCTCGCCTGCTTTTTTAGTTGTAAAAAACGGCTCAAAAATTTTATTTTTTATTTCTTTTGAAATCCCGGGACCATTGTCTTCAAATGAAACCAGCGCCTGACCGTTTTTTGTTTGAATTCCTATTTCAATTTTTCCCTGGTATTTCATCGCTTGCAAGGCGTTGTTCAAAAGATTGATCCAGACTTGGTTTAATTTTTCAGGATAAGAAAGGACTTTTAGATTTTCTTCGTAGTTTCTGACTACCTCCACTCTGTATTTGTATTGGGAATGATAGAGGGTCAAAACTGTTTCAATGCTGTTTTTCAAATCCGTTTTCTGAAGAGGTTCATTGTTTTGATGATGGCTGTAGGTTTTTAAAGCAAAAACTACCTTTGAGGCTTTTTCAGATGCCATTTGAATGATTTTAGAAGACATGCTGATATGAGAAAGGTTGTAAGCCATTTCAATGATTTTTTGATAATTTTTCGAATCAAATAATGAATCTAAAATTTCTTCTTCTCCTGAATACCCTATTTCACACAAAAATTCAGCCAGTTCTTTTTCCATTATGTTTTTTGATTCCAAAAGGCGGGTAAGCATTTTTTTTCTTTTCCGGAAATCTTTTGTGTTTTCTTCTGAGAAATCAAAAGAGAGCGCTTTTTTTCTCAATATTTCAAAATATTTTTTTTCTTTTTCCGATAAATGAAGCGAGTCAAAATAAACTAAATCGGTTGCTTTTTCTAAAGAGTCCAAAACCATGTTGCCGGAAGAAACGATTGCACCAAGCGGAGTGTTCATTTCATGAGCGATTCCGGCGATTAAATTTCCGAGCGCCGCCATTTTTGCAGACTCAATAATTTTTTCCTGAGCGGTTTTCAAACTGTCATAAGCTTTTTCAAGCTCAATATTATTTTTGATTAAAATCTGATTTGAGGTATCCAGTTCTTCATTGGCGGCTTCGAGCTGAGCGGTCCGTTCAATAACTTTCTGCTCCAGAGTTTCATTCAGTTCTTTGATCTGAACTTCTTTTTCTTTGCGTTCTGAAATATTACGGCCGATTCCCAATACTCCCATCAACTGACCGTTTTTTCCGTAAACAGGAGTTTTAATTGTTTCTAATATTTCTTTATGTCCGTCGCTGGCAAAAACAATTTCTTCTTCGTTTATGGAAGGTTTTCCCATTTCCATTGCGATTCTGTCTTTATTGCGGAAAAAATCAGCCAGCGCTTTATCCACAAAATCATAATCCGTTTTCCCGATAATATCTTCTTTTTTTGCCCCAAAAAAATCTTCAAAACGGTGATTGCATTCAAGATAAACCCCATTTTCATCTTTTAGCCAGACTAGATCGGGAATTGTATCGATCAAAGTTTTGATTTGAGCTTCTTTTTTAATAAAATCTTCTACTGCTTTTTCCCGTTCTGTAATATCAATCCCGACACCCAGAAAAAAATCGTATTTTTGTCCATGAAATACAGGGATTCCATGCCATTCACAAACTAAAACATGTCCATCTTTTGCTAAAACACGAGAGACATTAATTGTGTTTTTTCTTTCATCTATGATTTGTTTAAAAATTTCTTTCAAAATAATCTGATCTTGATTAGGAACAAATAATGACAGATAATCTTTCCCAATGACTTCTGATTCGCTATAACCTAAAGAATTTAACATTGACTGATTGATTTTTATCACCCTGCCGTCACTCCCGATAGCGACAAAAAATGAAGGGGAAGACTGAATTAAAATTTCGTTCAACTCTTTTTCTGTTTTTAAAACTTCTTCTGTTTCTTTTCTTTGACTAATATCTCTTACGACTGCGATGACATAAACTTCTTCCGAAAGAACAATTTTTTTTAAAGACACTTCCACCCAAAACAAATCTCCGTTTTTCTTTTTTGCGTGCCAATAAAAAGGAGCTGTTTGTTCTAAAGAAATTTTCTGTAAAGCTTCTTCTTGAGTATATTCCTTTTCGTCAGCGCTAAAAACATCAATCTTTTTTCCAATTATTTCATCTTTGGAAGAATATCCATACATTTTCAGCATAGTTTCATTAACATCAACCACAATTCCGCTGCTTTCTTCATGAATGAAAACTGCATCATTAATTTTATTGAAAATAGTTTCAAAACGCTTTTCCAAAAATTCTCTTTTTGACTGATAAACGATTAAGAAACAAAGTAAGGCTAAATCGATAGGATAGAAAAAAATAAAAGAAAAAAGAATCTGATGAACAATATCCCAAAAATGAGGAATAAGTAAGGCCCATAAAAGACCTTGAACAACCAAAATTAGCCCTATTCCTGAAAAAATAATTATTTTAAAGTGAAAAACCTTTTTTTTCCAAATCTTGTGAATTAAAATTCCAGTCAAGGCGCTTGTAACAATAACTCCAAGACCCGGGAGCATCCCCACTCCGCCGATTATATATCTTGATATTCCAGATAATACAGCGGTAATAATTGCCGGCAGCGGACCAAAAAAAATACCCGCTACACATGGGATCTCAAATCTTCCAATGATTCCAGAAACTTCACTTATTTTCACCTGCATGCTGACTATCGCTATAAGTCCGAAAACTATTCCTAAAATAATTTTTTGACTGATCCTATTTATTTTTTTGAGCTTTGGGTTAATGAATGTATAGATAAAAACTAAAGAAAATAAAATGGTAAGATTTTGAATAAGATTTAAAATTGTCTTAAAAAAATTTTCCATTCTTTACAACCCACAGTTTAGCCAAAAAAACTTATATTTTTATTTTTTTTATTTGAAATAAAACTTTATAAGAAACTTAAAATATTGCGATTATATTTTATAATAACTCAGATTTTAATAAAACAGAATTTTTTTTCTTGTCAAGAAAAAAGAAGGATTATTCTTAAAGTTTAAAGTTTAAGCTTAGGTGTAATTAGAAATTTTTATTGCGGGTCGTTGAGCGGAGTCGAAACGAGAGTAGCGGCTCCGCTTAAAAAAATCAGTGATTTGAGTGTTTTTCACCATTCTGCTTGATTTCTGAAGCTATTTTTTTCTTAATCTGACCCAACATTTCAGGAGAAATCGATTCCAGCATTGTTTTTTGATTTTCTTCCTGTCTGATTTTCAACAGCTTGAATTTTGAAATCATATCTTTCAATGAAAAAGCCTGAGAAGAAAGTTCTTCTGAAATAGACGCCGTCTCTTCCGCATAGGCTGAATTCTGCTGGGTCACCTGCTCTATCTGGGAAAGCCCTTCCTGAATCTGCTGAAGCGCCTGAGACTGCTCCTTGCTGGAAGAAGTAATTTCTATGACAATATTGGTGACTTTATTGACCACTTCCATGATCTCCTGAAGATACTCGGCCGTTGCTTCCACCTGCTTGCTGCCTTTATTAATGTTTATAATGGATTCTTCCACCATTTGAGTGGTTTCTTTCACCGCTTCACCGCTTCTTAAAGCAAGATTTCTGACCTCTTCCGCAACTACGGCAAAACCCTTTCCGTATTTTCCGGCCCGCGCTGCCTCTACATTGGCATTGAGAGCAAGGAGGTTGGTTTGAAAAGCAATATTATCGATCACTTTCACAATTTTTTTGATTTCTTCGGAAGAGAGATTGATCTTCTCCATACCGCTCACCAAAGCAAACATCTGCTGGTTTCCTATCTCTGCTTTTTGTTTTGCCGTTTCAGCCAGTATTTTTGCCTCAATTGCGTTTTCCGCGTTCAATTTTGCCTGCGAATTAATCTCAGTAACAGAAGAAGTAATTTCTTCCAATGAACTAGCCTGTTCTGAGGCTCCCGATGAAAGAGACTGGCTCGCCTGAGAAACCTGCCGGGTAGCGCCCGATACCTGTTCAGCCGAGCTGTCCACTTCTCCCAAAATATTATTTAAAGAAGAAAGCATCTTCGCCAGCGCCAGACCAAAAGAGTCTTTTTCCGAGGCAAGCTCTACTTTTATCGTGAAATCTCCCGACCCTTCAGCGATTTTTTGCACAATTTCCAATTTTGATTTCAGAGAATGGATCATTTTATTAAATGACTCTGTCAGGAGTCCGATTTCATCTTTTCCTGTTTCAGTGTTTTCTTTTATACTTAAATCTCCCTCTGCAATGCGGGAAGCGATTCCCACCAGTTCTGTAATCGGCTTTGACAGTTTCATGGAGATAAGGATAATGATTCCAACCAGAATCAAAAGAGAAATAATTCCAATGATAATCAATGTTTTGAAAACCTGTCTTGATTTCTCCAGAACCTTATCCATCTCAATAGAAACCCCGAATGTCCATGGTGTGTTTGTTTCTCCTATATGAACTGGTGCGTAAGCTACAATAGAATCACTCGCGCCAGACACACCTTTTTTAAGAATTAAAAAATTTTCTCCTTTCTGAATTTTTTCAATAATACTGTATTTAGTATTAAAATCATTATCCACAGCTGAAATATTTTTTCCGATGAGATTTTCATCCGGGTTCCCGACAAAAGTTCCGTCGTTGGACTGTAAAAACGCATAACCTGTTTCATAAGGCTTAATCTTTAAGATCATTTCCTGAAAAAACGAAAGAGCTATATCCACTCCTGTAATCCCGTAAAACTTATTTTCAATGACAATCGGTATCACAAAACTTGTCAAAAGAACCTCTTTTCCGGCAATAGGGTATAAATACGGGTTAATCACAGATTCTCTTTTACTCTTTTTAGGTATCAGATAGTAGTCTCCTGCCCCTTCTTTTTCATAGTCTAATAAAGGCTCTACAATAATTTTACCGGAGCCCCTGTTCCAGTAAGGAATATATCTTCCTGTTGCATCGGTTGCCGGCATGTTTCTATAATTAACATCATTTCCATCCAGTGCATTCGGCTCCCATAAAGTGTAAGTGCCTAAAAATTCGAGATTATCTATCAGAGTTTGTTTTAAAATTGAATCCATTACGGTTCTATCAGTTGAATTTTTTAATTTTATCCCTTTAAAAACCTGAGAGAGAGTGCGGGCACTCTCCAGTGCTGTCTGAAGTTTTGATTCTACTTCATTCGCGTATTTTGAAGCAATATTTTGTGCTTCTTTATATGCGTTTTCCTTTGCCTCATTTATCATTTTAAAACTTACAAACCATACTATAAAAGTAAAAACAATCACCAGCGGAATCAGTATAAACAACAGCAGCCTGTTTCTCATTTTCAAATTTTTCAGCATTTCAAAACCCCCCATTCATCGCAATGATACATTTTATATCTTTATGCAAGAAAAATACCAAACTATAAAACAATATATAAGTTA
>MIAO01000099.1 GCA_001829155.1 Spirochaetes bacterium GWB1_36_13
GCTTTTGGCGCCGATAGAGTTGGGTTCGTAAGTGCAGATCGGCTGACCATAGCTGGGGGCTTCACTGAGTTTGATGTTTCTCGGGATAATGGTTTTATAAACTTTTTCCTTGAAATAGCTGGTGGCTTCTTCCATCACCATGGTGGATAAATTGGTTCTGGAATCGTACATGGTTAAAAGCACTCCCTCGATCGCTAAAGCGGGATTCAGTCTTTTTTGAACCAGGCTGATGGTTTTTAAAAGCTGAGCCAGTCCTTCCAGAGCGTAAAATTCGCATTGAAGCGGAATCATGACAGAATCAGCGGCCACAAGCGCATTCAAAGTCATAATATCTAAAGAAGGGGGGCAGTCTATAATCATAAAATCATAGTTGTTTTTGATTTTTTCCAAAGCTTTTTTAAGCCTGGTCTCTCGGTCTTCCAAGTCCAGAATTTCGACCTGACCGCCTGCCAGATTCATATTGACAGGTACCAGATAAAGGTTTTTCTGAATTTCCTGAATTGTTTTTTCAATCGGAAGATTTTCAATTAAAACTTCATAAATACTTTTATCTTCATTTTCTTTATTGACCCCAAGCCCGCTGCAAGTGTTCCCTTGAGCATCCAGGTCAACGATTAAAACTTTTTTTCCTTCTAAAGCTAAAGCGGCTGAAAGATTTACGGCAGTGGTTGTTTTTCCGACCCCGCCTTTTTGGTTTGCTATCGCAATCACTTTTCCCATAGATTAAAAACCTTTTATAAAAGATGCAATAAAAATAATATTTTTTTTCAATTTTTTTAAATTTATTGTCTATTCAATTCTAAAAAAAGTTTAGAAATCCCTTTCATGACATCGTGAGAAACTGTCCGATCCTTGACTAAAAGAGTGGTTACATCAGATTTTAAATACCGGTTGAGTAAAATATCGTGTCCTAAGCATAGTCCGATCACAATCGTCAGCTCTACTTTTTCCTGATTGAGTTTTTCAGCCTGACTCAAAGGATTACAGCTCACATTATGAATCCGGCTTTCTTGATTGACTTCATCCTGTAAAAGCCCTCCGAAAGTGCAGGAAACAGGGACGACTTCTGCTCCGGTTTTTCGAAATACGGGTAAAAGCTGAGAAACCAGGTTTTCAAGACCGTAACAATAAGCCAAGCCGATTTTCTGATATTTCATCAACCGGATAAATTCCAGCAGTTCTTGGATTCTGGAAAGAGTGCCTGCTCTCCCGTTGTCCACTAGAATAGCAGCGTTTTGAACAATTTTTTGGTTTTCTTCATTTTTATACTCAGAAATGGTTTTTTCTTTATTGATTTCGCAGATGCGGGTTTTTCCGCCTTTTCTGCATGATTTTGCCTTGCAGTCGATACAATCCATCTTTTTCCCTTTTGATTTGCTCTCTTAAAATTTACTCTGAACCGCAAGAATCTCGTATTATTTATTTTTTTCTTTTTATTTCAGCGGGAAATTTCGATTATATTTATAAATAATAAAAAAAGTTATAGAAAAAATATGGAAACAGTTTTTGAAACTCCGAGTTTAAGAAAAAAATTAAATTATTATCATGAGAATATGGAATCGGAAAATAAAAAAATTCATTCCCATATTGAAATAAAACCGATTTCACTTTTTTTATCCCAAAGCTCAGAACTTCTGCAAAACGAACCCAAACTCTATTCTTTGAAAGATGAACTTTCTCAGGCAAAGAAAAATAAGACGCTTTTTGTTTTTATTATGCTGGCCTTGTTTTTAATTCTTTCTCTTGTCTCTACTTTTTTGGTTACTTTTTATCTGGAATCTCAGAGCCGGCGCTTGAAGTTTGATTTAAACGCGTTTGAAGACTTAAATCTCTCCGAACTCATTAATTCAGCCAAAAAAAATGAAGAAGAATTAAGTAAAGTAAAAATGGCGCTTGAAAATTCCCAGAAAAATAAAGAAGATGAAATTCTTAAAATAAAATCCCAGTTTTCAAAGCAAAAAACGGTGATTCTGACTCAAAATCTATCAGAAGAAGAAAAAATCAGGCTTTTAAATGAAATGCAGGAAAAAGAGAAACAGGCAATCGGAAACGCTGAAACCCGTTATCAAAAAGAAATTTTAGACAAACAAAAACAGATCAATCAAATTAATAGCCAGATCAGCGCTTATGAGAGAAAACTCTCTGAAACCACTAAAGAAAACCAGAAAAAACTTCAGGAAACGATCCAAAAAAATCAGGAAGAGATGAATAATGCTGAAAAATTGAAAGAACTTCAGCTTCAAAAACAAAAAGAGTTTTATGAAAAAGAACTTGAAAAAAGCAGAAAAGAATACCAGGCATTCCTGACCCGTTCAAATGAAGAAAAACAACTCCTTGCAACCAGCCTGAAAGCAAAAACGGAAGAAGCGAGTAGTCTTGATGCCGTGAAAAAAGAGCTGGAAAACACCAATCAGACTCTGACCGATGATTATGTGGCTCTTTCATCCAATTATCAAAAAACAAAAAATGCTCTTGTCAAATTTTACCAGTCACTGGATAAAATGGCGCAAAAAAGAAAAGAACAGGGCTATATTGCGGAATTACTTGACAATGACAGAGTTTTGGTTATATTAAATAGTTATTATACTGTGAAGAATAAAGATACAGCCATGATTTTTAATCAAGACAATGAGTATATTGCTGAGATTCGTTTTCTTACGGAAGAAAAGACTCCCTATCAGACAGGAGTTGTAGCGGAAATCAGAGAGTTGAAAAAAAATGCGGCAATCTCTTTATTTGATAAAATTATTATAAAGCTGAAATAACATGAAACAAAAACTTTTTTTCTTTTTTTTTCTTTTTGCTTTTCAGGGAGTTTCGCATCTTTTTGCTTTTCCTTGGGAATCGAAAGAAATTGAAATCCTTGAAAATAATTCTTTGGACAGAAAAATTTCTTATCTTCTGAAAGATAAGAATGCTCATCAATTTACGGTTACTTATTTTGGAAATCCGGGCGATACAAAAATCAATCAGCTTCTTGAATTAAAAGATTTGTTTTTTCATTTAAAAAACCTGAAAACCGAGTCTGCTTCTTTTATTTTGACTGAAACCGATATTCAGATTCTTCTTCAGATTGACGAAGCGGAGTATAAAGATACCAATCTAAAAGAATACCTTCCTTCGGGAATTCAGCTTTATTACCAGAATGAAGCCCTTTTTTATGATTTTCCTATTATTTTTGAAGAGGTTTTATTGAGAATCAAAGGAAAATGGGAAACAGAAGATGAACTTTTAGAAAAAATTTATAAAATTATAGCCTTTAAAAAGCTCCAGTCTGAAAAAAAAGACGGGAACGAAAATAAAACTTCAGAAACATCACAGACTGAAACAGCCTGCCGGCAGATTGTCCCTGAAGTGATTCCAGAACCTTTTTGGATCGAAAGACAAAAAGGGTTTTCTTTCAAGCATACGCTCAGGTTTCTGATTGGAAGCGGGAATCTGGTTTCGATTTCCTATCCTTCTTTCAATTATGGACTTTTTGAGTTTTTTCCCGCTGTCGGGCTGATTTATGATGAGACAGAAATTTTAAACGCAGCTCAAACCGGTTATGAAAAAACAAAATTAACGGCTCTTCCGGTGGGGTTGAGAGCTCAGTTTTATCCACTTTCTACAAAGTATTTTGAGCTTTATCTTTTCACAGGCGGATTTTACGCCTACGGGCTTACAAATTACAAAAGCGCTCTGATGGGCTATGCGGGAGTAGGGCAGGTGATATTAAAATATTTTTTTATAGAAACCAACTGGATTTTTAATAAAGAAGCCAATGGATTGGCATTTGGAATGGGAGTGAAAATTGATCTGGATTAAAAAAGCGGGAGAGATGAGATGAAAAAAGTTTGTTTTTTAATGCTGCTTTTTTTATTATCCTGTAAAACGCTTCAGGGACCAAGCGGGGCTTTGAGTCAGAAAACAGAAACCGATACCACTCCGCCCACGCTACCCAGTTTTACAATCCAATCCAATCTTACCGTCAATCTGGCTGAAAACCTTGTTTTTCCTATTGCGGATATGGGGAGTGATAGCGGAGGATCCGGTTATTCGCATTTAGAGTATATTTATACCGCTGATGGCGTGGATTCTTCTGTTTTTAAAGCAATCGGAGTCGTCAATGGACTTTATGTGAATAATCCTGTCACTCATACAAGTTATCAGATGAAAATCCGTTCTGTGGATAAAGCTGGAAATACCAGCGCTTGGGTGACAAGTAGTTATACTATTTATTATGATAATACTATTCCTATTTCTGCTTCTTTTGCCGCTGCTGCCAATAGTATTACCCAGACAGCAAGCTCTGTCAGTTTTACTGTTTCTGCTGCTTCTTCAGATGCTGGAGCGGGGTTTTCCCATTATGAATACATTTATATCCAAAACGGGATAGAAGGCAGCGTGAATGTAACAGCAGGAGCAGTCGCTTCAATTGCGGTCTCTGCCCCTATTACCAATACGGTTTACCAATTAAAGCTTCGGGCTGTGGATCTGGCGGGAAATAAAAGCGAGTGGATTGTTTCGCCCAATGCTATTGTTTTTGATACCACCATCCCTTCTACAGTCAGCGGACTTAAAGTAAACGATTCAACGGTTCAATATGTATCGGCAGTGTCTCAGGCTCCGATTCTTTCATGGAATGCGGCGACCGACACGGGCTATACAGGCGCAAAAATTCAGTTTTATCAGATTGATACCAATAATGACGGGACGCCTGAAACAGGTATGACGGCTTTAACAGCCACATCCTATACTCTTCCGAGTACGGCAGGCACTTATAATATAAAAGTCCGCTCGGTGGACGCGGCTGGAAATTACGGGGCATGGAGCAGTATTTTTCCTTTGACTGTTTACAATCCCACTGTTTCCGCATCTTTCAGCGCTGCTTCCAACACGATTACCCAGACAGCTTCTGCGGTTTCTTTTACCGTTTCCAGCACGGGAACAGGGTTTTCCCATTATGAATATATTTATATCCAGAACGGGATAGAAGGCAGTGTGAATGTAACGGCGGGAGCGGTTGCCTCGATTGCGGTGCCTGCACCTATCACCAATACTGTTTATCAGTTAAAGCTTCGGGCTGTGGATTTGGGAGGAAATAAAAGCGACTGGGTTGTCTCACCCAATGCTATTGTTTTTGATACCGCCATCCCTTCTACAGTCAGCGGACTCAAAGTTAATGATTCATCAACGATTCAATTTGTATCGGCAGTATCCCAGTCTCCGATTCTTTCGTGGAACGAGTCAACCGATACGGGTTATACAGGCGCAAAAATACAGTACTATCAAATTGATACCAATAATGACGGGACGCCTGAGGCAGGTATGACTGCCATAGGGACTACTTTTTATACTTTTCCGAATACTGAAAGTTCTTACAATATCAAAGTCCGTTCAGTGGATATGGCGGGCAATTTCGGGGCATGGAGCAGTGCTTTTACCCTGACTGTGGACAATACCAATCCTTCTGTCCCATCGATCCAGTCTTTTACCGCATTGGGAGGAGGGAGTTTTGAGGGGCAAATCCAATGGAACGAGGCGGGTGATCCAAACGGAATAGAATCCTATGTTGTTGAGATTGTCTTGTCTTCTAGCGGGCAGCGGGCTTGGCTTACACTGCCGCTTCAGACTGCCAATTCCAATATCAATAATGGAGGGATTGCGATTTCAGACCCTTCAGACATAGTGGATGATGAAACAGCCGGTTATCTGACTATCAATCCTTATCAGGCAGTTGCACCAAACTATACGGTTCAGATAAAATTTAAAAATCCGGGCGGAACTTATATGATTTCTATCAAGGCAAAAGATAAAGCGGGAAATACAGGAATTGCGTCTGCATTCTCATCTGTATTAATCAATTAAAAGGGTTAAAAATGAAGATTTTGAAAAAAATATCCGAGACTTTTTTCGGTCAAAAATTTGAAAATACAAGAGTTTTTCCTGTTGCGACCAAGATTATTCTTATTTTTGCTTTTTTTTTAATCACCTCGAATCTGATTTCAAATTATATTAACTTGATTTTCAACCGCAATGTTCTTTTAAAGCAGGCAAGACAGTTTTTAATCAAAGAGTTGAAAGATATTTACAGTTTTTGCAACAACCAGTTCAAAATATTTGAGTTTAATCAGGAGCTGGACGGTTCGATTCAGAGTATGGAAAAGAAATCGGGAAATGAAATTAAAAATCAAAAATCGATTGTTTTAGGAGTCAAAGAAGACGGAAGACTTTTTTTTGAAGCCACCAAAAGGGATAAGCAAAAATTTTTTGAAGATAAAAAAAGCCTTGAAATCATGAATCTGAACCGAAAAGAAAATGTCAATGAAGGGTTTATGAATATCACTTATCACGGAGAAGAATATTTTGTGGTGTATAAGTTTAACCCGAATTGGAATATTTTTTTAATGAAAGGGGAAGAGATCAACGAGTTTTATGAGGAATCCAGGGAAATATTTAAAGATATTTCTGTGATTATTGTGATTATTTCTCTTGTCAGCTCTGTTTTAGGGGTTTTTATCCTCCGCTATATTCTTCGTTTCCTTCGAATCATGACTTCCTCAATCATGAAAATGAGCACCCGTCAGGAACTGGGAATGATCCAGCTGGATGGGGCGCCGAGCGATGACATTTCTTTTCTTGGATTTTCTTTTAATTCTCTTTCTTCAACCATCAACAATATGATCAATATTTTTAAAAAATTTACCAATAAAGATATTGTGCAGAAAGCCTATACGGAAAGAGTAGTGCGTCTGGAAGGGTCTCAAAGGGAGCTGACCTGTCTTTTTTCAGATATTAAAAGCTTTACCTTTATGACCGAAACACTGGGAACCGATATTATCAATCTTTTAAATATGCACTATGATAAAGCAATTAAAAACATTGTGGATTATGACGGGATCATCGGGTCAATTATCGGGGACGCTCTTTTGGCTGTTTATGGTGTTTTTCAAAGCATTGAAAATAAATCGTATCAATCTATTCTTTCTTCCTATAAAATTCAGGAAGTCGCAGCCTCTCTTCGTGAAAATATGAAGAAAAAAAGAGATGAAATAATCCGGCTGAAAGGCTTTTTATCTGAAGAAGACGAGAAAATCTATAAAGCGGTCTCTCTGGAAGTAGGGGTTGGAATTGATGGAGGGGTTGTTTTTTACGGCAATATCGGCTCTAATGACCGGATGACGAATACGGTGATTGGCGATAATGTCAACTCAGCTTCCCGTCTGGAAGGGCTTACCCGGATTTATAAAGTGCCAGTGATCTGCAGCGAGTATGTGAAAGACGATATTTTAAACAATGTTGAGAATTCCAAAATCAGGTTTATTGAACTGGACATGGTGCAGGTCAAGGGAAAAACAATCGGGAAAAAAGTGTATTGGCCTATTTTTGAAAATGAAATTGATGAAAAAATGAATCAGGAGCTCAATTCTTACCAAAAAGGTCTGGAGCTTTATTTTCAGGGAGAGTGGAAAAAAGCTTATCCTTATTTCAAAGCCTGTGCCGATCTTCCGATGACCGAAGTTTTTATCGAAAGAACCGAAGAAAATGAATGCCCGGCTGACTGGAACGGAATCTGGACGATGACTTCAAAATAGAAATCTAGGAAAGGGTTCTTTTCTGAATTTTTTTCAAAGCCAGTTCGCGGATTTTTTGAAGGTAAAAATCGATTTTTGATTCATCAAGACCAGCGGCTATCGGAATACTTCGATAAGTCTGAAAATCAGGAAAAATATCAGATGGAGAATGAGCATCTGAGTCAATAGAAATCAGAGCATTATGCTTTTGAGCCATTTTGACCACATGACCATTGGTGAGAGAGTGTCCTTTCCGGTAGGATATTTCTAAAAAAACACCGTTTTCTGATGCTTTTTGAGCTGTTTGATCGTCGATAAAGCCGGGATGAGCAAGGATATCCACTCCTGATTTGACAGCAGCTTCATTGGTTCCTTTCTCCACCGGTTCAACAATGGTTTCTCCATGAACCACAACAATTTCAGCCCCTTTTTCCCTGCATTTCAAGGTCAGAGATTCGATTTTACGCGGAGGCACATGGGTCAGTTCGACTCCAATCAAGACAAAAATATCGTTATAAAAAGAAAAATCATCCCGCACTTTCATCAAATTTTCAAGGATAAATTCGTAGTTGGAATAGTCTGCATGATCGGTCAATCCGATAATGCCGTATCCTTTTTTTCTTGCCCTCTGAATCAGTTCAGAGGGTAAAAGCTCGCCGTCGCTGAAAAATGTATGAGAATGGAGGTCTATGATTTTTTCTAGCCTTTCCATTTTTTGACTCTTTTTAAAATACCATCCACATAAGAGTGGTTTCTCTGACCTTTTTTAAAGGCATAGGAAGAAAGATTGTAGATATGCAGGGCGGAATCCCACTGTTTTTTGGCTACGAACTGGTACATTCCTTTTAAGTGAATGACAGCCAGTTCAATATTGATAGAAGGATCGTAAATCAATCCCGGATTTTCTTTGATTTTATCATACATCCCGTTTTTCATGCCTTTGGCGACTGCTAAAGCGGTTTCAGGCATCAGCTGCATCAGTCCTTTGGCGTTCATATAGGAAACGGCAAATGAGTAGGCGCTGGATTCGGATAAAATCACCGAAGTGACTAAAAGAGGGTCGAGTTTATGTTTTTTTGAAATCGTTTTAACCTGATCCATAAGGTAGTAGTTTCCCAATGATCTCATCATAAGGGCGTCTTCTTTTTTAAACTCGTAGCAATTAGAAGTATAGACAAAAAGAAAGAGAACTATAAATAGCTGTACACTTCTCATTTTTAAGAGTTTCAGGAAAACAGAGCTTCCTGTTTTTACCCAGTAGCTTGAATTTTTTTGAAGCATTTTCCACCTGTTTTTTAAGTTTGGAGAATATATGCAATTTCTATGCCAATTTATGTTTTACGGTTTCTGATAAAAGAGACCAGCAGGATAAAACCGAAAAAGAAAGACCCTCCCGCAAAAATCTGGCTAAATCCCTGTTTGTCATTGAGGTGAAAAATCAGGGAAAAACTTCCGAGCATAATCAGAAGCAGGGTGTAGATAAATTGGTGCCCCAAAACATAGATTTTTCTGATTTCCTGCTTCATTTCTTTCAGGTTGACCCGTATCTTTCCGCTGTTGATTGTTTCCATGGTTTTATGAACATTTTCAGGAAGCTGGGAGATATAATGAATATTTTTTTTCAAATCTTCTTTGAGCATGCTTTTCAATCCCTCGGTTTTGCCGAGAAGGAATTTTCTGAGGTGCGGAATCATGAGGTTTAAGATGTTGATTTCCGGATCGAGTTTTGAGACCACTCCAACTAAAATCGTGATGGTTCTTCCCAGAAAAAGGTAATTTCTCGGAATCTGGAGGTGTTTTAAAAGCTGCTGGAATTTTACACCGATTATTTTTAAATTGTATATTTTATAAATTTCGTTGAGAGTCATTCTCTGGTAGTCTTTGACTTCAAAAGCGCTCATCCTTTGAAGGAAAAAATACGCTATTTTTTCAATCTCTTCCTTGTCGGCGCTGGGTTTTAAAAATCCGATTTCCTCAATATGCTGGACAAGCATGGAAAGGTCTTTGAATAAAAAAGCCCGTAATACTTTTCTTATCAATGTAATATTGTCATTTGAAATCGTATCGGCTGAGCCAAAATCAATAATGCCGAGTTTTCCTTCAGGGGTTACAATGAGATTTCCCGGATGAGGGTCGGAATGGAAAAAACCGTGTTTGAAAATCATTTTAAAATAAACATCTAAAAGATTTTTTGCAATTTCTTTCGAGTCAAGCCGGTATTCTTTCATTTTATCAATTTCATCTATCTTACAGCCTTCAATAAACTGGGTTACAAGAATGTTACCAATCGATAGTTCATCTATGTATTTTGGAATAATCACATCCGGTTCTTCGGAAAAAAGCTGGCGGAGTCTTTTTATATTGGTTTTCTCATAATTAAAATCAATTTCTTTTAAAATCATATCCGCAAATTCATTGTAAAGGATTCCGTAATCAAGACCGGGAAAGAAAAATTCAATCAACCCTAAAACGGATTTTAAAATATTGAGATCTTTTTCAATAATCTGCTTGATTTCAGGGTAAAGAACTTTGACCGCTACTTTTTCTCCCTTATAGTTGGCTGTATAAACCTGACCTAAAGAAGCGCTTGCAATAGGGACAAAATTAAAATCTTCTAAAATCTCAAAAGGACTGGCACCCCATTCGTGGAGAAAAGTGGGTAAAATTTCTTGAAAAGGTCTTGGAGGGACTTTGTCTTGCAGGTCTTTTAAATATTTGGTGATTTCGGGGGCAAAGATATTGCCGATCACGCTTAAAAACTGCCCGACCTTGATATAGGTGCCTTGGAGCCTGAAAAAATAATTTCTGATTTTTTTGGAAGTGGCGAGGTTGACGCTTTTTAGAATTTTGGAATAGACAAAATTGGGAACAAAATGGCGGATAAAAAAAAGGCTGATATACCTGAGAAGAATTTTCAGAGTAAAAAAAATAACTCTGGTAAAACGAAATCTTTTGATAAATCTATGCTTCAAAAAAAACTCCTTATTAAAAATAAATTCATATAAAATAAAAATAATATTGAAAAAAAATAAAATAGTTTTTTTGTATAAGGTTAAGATAAAAATATTTTTTTTTAAAAAGGAGTTATCATGGCTGTTTTCCGCCATAAAAATGCTGAAATTTATTATGAACTGAATGGAGAGGGCAAAAACAAACCCGTTATCACTTTTATCAACGGTTTGACCCAAAGAGTCCAACACTGGAAGTTTTTCAGTGATTATTTTACTGCCAGAGGATTCCGTGTTCTTTTGTTTGATCTTTTGGGGCAGGGAAGTTCATTAAAACCTACTCTTTTTATTGATTTTAAAGATAATCAAAGTCTTTTAAACGCTCTTTTGGAATATCTGAAAATTGACCAGATTTTCGTAGCAGGAATTTCATTCGGGGGAGTGGTGGCGCTCCGCTTTGCAATCGAGTTTCCTGAAAAAACCAAAGGAATTATCCCGATCAGTACCTTCAGCGAGATGGATGGTAAAATGATGGCGATCGGCACAAATATGTATGAAGGGATGGTGACGGTCGGATTTGAGTATCTGGTGAAGCTTCTCATACCCCTTAATTTCAGCGCTGAATGGATCGAAAAAAATGAAAATATCATCCCCCAGGCTGTCCGTGAAAGTTTTTCCTACAACGATCTTTACGCGATTCAGAATATGATGGAGTCTTTATACCGGTTTAAAGGATTTACGGAAGATCTGGTTAAAATTAAATGCCCCGCCCTGATTTTAAACGGAGAGTTTGATTATCTGACACCCAGAAGCAGCCATGAAATCTTAAGAAAAAATATTATCAATTCGAAACTGGTTATTATGCAGAAAGTCTGCCATGCTTTTACACTTGAAATCCCTGAGATGACCTCAAAAGTGATTGAGAGTTTTTTAGTAGAGGCGGAGAAAGGAAAGTGGAAAGGAGATCAGTCAGTGTGGATTGCCAATGACAACCCAAATGACCCGACTCTGTTTTTCCCCTGCGAGGGTGATTATCTTCGGGCTGTTTCGGTTCCTAAAAGAAAAGGAGATGTTGAATGAAAGATGTCCGCACAATCAAGGAAAAAGCCAAAGAATATTTTAAAGAAAATGATTTTGACCGTGAAAAACAGAGTCTGATTTCTCTTTTTCTTTATGCTATCAAAACATCCAATGCTTTGATTCTTTCCAAAACAGAGTATCAGATTATGGACTGGAATGTCTATAAAAATATGCAGAGCCAGTTTTTTAAGGATACCCAGCTGGCTTTTCTTTTACTTAAAGCCACAGAATGGTCTTTTGATCCCATGGTTTATCTTAAAGCAGGGAATTACGGCCGTGAAATCTGGCAGAAAGCCAATTTAAACGCCTATTTGACGGGGTGTTTTGAAAAAGATGTCAGTTTTTTCCGGTTTCTGGCCTTAAGCCATGCTTTAAAAACAGAGATCCGTTTTGTCCCGCTGATTCCTTCCAGCCGAGAACTCAACACTCCTTTTTTATCCACAATCTATGATATTGAGATCGAAAATGGAAAAGCGATTCAAACCCAGGTGGCTCTTTTAAAATACATGGAGCTTCCCATCACTTTGGAGGAAAAAGAAGAGATTGTGAGAAAGGAAAGAGAAACGGTTTCAGAAATTTTTGCTGATTTTATCTCGGAACTCATCAGGATGTAGAATGATACGACTCTATGATTTTTTAAAATCAATAAATGGAGAAAAAATGAAAAATAAAATAGATGAACATATTTATAATCAAAACTATGTAAAAGTCTATTTAGTCGAGCCTGAAAAAGTCAAGAAATCCTTTACAGTAAAGAATAAATCATAAAAAAGAAGCGGAAAATTTGCAAGATTTTCTATCTCTTTGTCAATAACCCGGTAAAAGATGGAAGTTTTTCCAACAAATTCTTCTTTGAACTGTCTTGAAGATATAATCTGATTTGACTCGAATCACCTTATTTCAAGACTATTCCAGCGGGTTTCAAATCCAAACCCCTAACCCCTTATCCTTAAGTCTTTAAGGACAAGGGGGAGTCCTCCGTGATTTCATCCATGAAATCAAGTCGGACGGGGAAACCCTGCATCGTGCAGGGTTAAAGAAATAAAAATCATAAATATAATTTTGATAATAAATAGTTTTAATGCGAATTAGGATGATTTGAAAAGCAGAATTTCAAAGAGAAAAAATATTTCCCGACTTTCTGCAGGCGTGCACTGAGCGAAGCCGAAGTGACGCCGAATGGAGGGGTAGATTAACATGAAAAGAAAAATAGAATTAAAATCTCATCAGAATCAATTTTGAGACTTATTTCTACAGGCATTTTAATTAATTTTTTATTGAAAAACAATGATCTGATTCTGATGATCTAATGTTTAAACCTTAAAAATTCACCCTGAGGATTGCTTAGTTCCAGAATATTGTTCTGGAGGGAAAAACGGCTGGCTTTACCGTCTTGAAATAAAATAGTTGTCTTGGAGTCTGAGATCAGGTTTTTTCCATTGTATTACCTTATAATTATTTATTCTGATTTGAAAATTAATGCTTTGTTATTCTCGATCCATCCTTCTAGAAAAATTGTTTTTCCATCCTGACAAGCGAGGCGGATTTTTGACTGGCGGATGTTTATTAAAGCACGGGATTCTTCATTGAGTTTTGAAAGGTTGTAGTAGTATTCTAAAAAATTGAACAATAAAAAATTATGATCCATTTCTTTCTGGTTGTCCAGTGTTTTTCCCTGATATTTTTTTAAGAGCTTTTCTGTTTCCATAAAATATTTTTGAAAATATTTCTGAATGGTTTTACTAATCGGTTTTTTGACCCATTCGTACCCGGTAAAAGCATAAATCTGAGGATAATAAAGACTGCTTCCCCCGATAACGGCAGCTATAGGCAAAGAAATAGAGCCGATTTCCATGTTGTGAAAGCGGAGGCTGTCGGAGAGCATTTCCTGATTTCCGTCTTGATCGACATCTTGAAAAACAATATTGGAATATCCGCTGAAATCAATTTCTCTATTAGAAACAATAACTTCATTTTCAATTGTAAATGTCAGAACAGTGAGAAACCCCCCGCTTTCTCCACCGGAAGAAGTAATGGCAATGAGGGCATCCTGTCTGTTGATTTTTTGAGTCTGGAGGTCAATTATCTTAAAAATGGCAAGATTATAAGTATAAGCTGTTTTTTTTGTTTTTTTATGGATGAATTTCAGACTGCCGTCTTGATAATCATCCTGTCCGAAATCTCCTCTGGAAGGAGTGATGAGAATATCATAGCCTCTCCATGAAGAGAATGGTTTAGACTGAATGAAGGATCCAAGAGAAAACAGTAAAAGCAAAATAAAGAATATACCGTATTTCTGCATATAAAGAACCTTCCTTTTCAAAAATTTCTATTTGATTTTTAATATAACAAAAAACAGAAAAAAACTGAAATTTTTCTTTCAGTCTGAGGAAGTCCCGGAAGTCCCAGTCTTAATCAAGGATGGCTGGAAAATCAGTGGTAAAAAATGGAAAAGAACTGGAAAATGGTTTTGTGTTTGGAAACAGGGTCTGTAAATCATCGTGATTTGCAGGGAACTCATCCCCCGACCCCTTCTCTTAGAAAAAGAAGGGGAGAAAGAAATTGAAAAACAATAAGTTGTTTTTTAGTCAAAAAAACTTTTCCCCCCCGCAGGACGCGGGGTTTCTTCGTCCGACTTGATTTCACGGATGAAATCACGGAGGAATCCCCCCTTGTCCTTAAAGACTTAAGGATAAGGGGGTTATGGGGGGGGGGATTGAATCCGCAGTCCCGTCTGGGAGGTAGCGCAATTCTCTTGCTGATATTCCCAGTATTAAACGATAAGAATCAATATTACCGCTATTTTCGAGAAAAATTCAAATCCGCTCTTTTTTTAAGTTTCAAGGGAATTTTGAAAGTTTTTCAAAAAATATTATCTTTT
>MIAO01000100.1 GCA_001829155.1 Spirochaetes bacterium GWB1_36_13
TAAAATGATTCGAGTCAAATCAGATTAAATCTTCAAGACAGTTCAAAAAAAAATGTGTTGGAAAAACTTCCATTTTTTACCGGGTTATTGACAAAGAGAAAGAAAATCTTGCGAATTTTCCGCTTCTTTTTTATGATTTGTGAAAGAGGATAAATGGATAGGGACAAGCTGGATTATATTCATCCAGCTTGCGGATATAAAAAGCAGTTTATTGATTTAAGTATTCATCGATTGCCTGAGCGGAGCGGTGTCCGTCGGCGATTCCGTGGATAATATCCGGTCCGTGGAGGATGTCTCCGCCGATAAAGAACCAGTCCAGACTGGTTCTGCCTTTTTCATCGGATTTGATTCGTCCCTGTTCAAATTCCAGCTGATCTTTGAAATCTCCCAGATAACTGTAATCGGCCGATTGTCCGATGGCTTCCACAATCATGTCTCCATAGAAGATTTTTTCTTCGCACAGGTCAAAAACAGGGTGGAATCGTTTATTTTCATCAAAGACGCTGAGGCATTTCACGGTTTTCAGTCCCCGCACATTGCCTTTCTCATCGAAAATCACTTCCTGAGGTGCACGGCTTGGTTCCAGCATCACCCCTTTGGTCTGTTCCACAGTACAGATATTCATGACAGCGTTTTTCCCGTTTTCCGGGTTTATGACTGTAATACACTCAAGCTTTTCACCCGCTTTCAGTTTCACGGTGTTTCCGAATGGGTCGATTACCAGCTGCTGAGGGTCTTTGGCGGCAATATCCGATTCCAGATTAAGCCCTTCTTCCCGGCTTTCCACCAGTTCTTCCAGATCGGCAGGAAGTTCTTCTTCTTTCTCCAAACTCGTGATAATCATACTGACCTTGCCGTATTTCTGCCGCTGGAGACGGGAGAGGGTACGGGCAATGTCGAAGGCTACATTTCCGCCGCCGATGATAATAATGTTTTTCCCGACAGGGATTTCTTCGCCTTTTCGGAAACGGTTTAAAAGTTCAATCGCTTTCTCGCTTTTCCCCTGTATTCCTTTTATATCGATTCCCCGGGCATTTTGAAGTCCTGTGGCGATAAACACGGCATCGGAGTCTTTTTTGATCCGATCCATTGATAGGTCTTTCCCTATTTTCTGACCGGTTTTGATTTCTACTCCGAGAGAGCGGATGACTTCAATATCTCTATCCAGCGCTTCATCCGGCAGACGGTAGGCAGGGATTCCGTAGCGCATCACTCCGCCCGCTTTTTTCCCTTCATCGTAAACGGTCACTTTATGCCCCAGGAGGCTTAAATAATAGGCAGCAGAGAGTCCTGACGGTCCACCTCCGATTATGGAGATTTTTTTATTTCCGGAGCCTTTCACATATTCTTTGCTGACTTTAATAATTTCCTCGGTCGGCAGGCTGTCCACTGCGTAGCGTTTCAGCCATCGGATAGCGATCGCTTCACCCCGGTGGGAGATGGCGCAGACACTTTCACATTTATGGGTGCAGACCCGTCCGCAGACATTGGGGAGAGGATTGTCTTCGTAAATTTGGCGCACCGATTCTTCCACATCGCCGTCCCAGATGGCGCGGATATATTCAGGAATATTCATATGCGCCGGGCAGGTTTCGGTACAGACACCGCATTCCACACAGCGGGAGGCTTCTTTTTCAGCCTGTTTCTTGGAATATCCTTTGATAATTTCCAGAAAATTGTCCCATCGTTTTTCCGGGGCGAGGTGCTCTATTTTTACCCGGTTTAAATCCAGCCAGGAGAGTTCATCAGGGGTCTGATATCCAAGGTTATGAATATATTTATCCCCTGCTACCACCTGAAGGGTCTTTTTGACATCTTCTACTTCATCATCTCCAAACTTGTCAATCGGAGTGGGGTAGTTGAAAAGATAATCCCGGCTCATGTTGAGAGAACCCGTAGGGCAGATATCCACACAGAAAGCACAGAAACAGCACCGTCCGTAATCAATCTCCGGCCTTTTGCCCAGCTTTCCTTCGCCTTTGTTCTCTCCTTCCACCATTTTGATGGCAGCAGTAGGGCAGATATCGGCACAGGTTCCGCAGCCGATACAGATATGGATATCGTTGCTGTGCAGCCCGCGGTAGGTGGGAGCAGCCCCTTCCTTGCCGAAGGTCGTGATATCTTCTTTCGGATAACGGACAGTGGTCGGTTTTTTAAACAAATTCTTCCAGAATGCCAAGGGAGAGAAAAAACTTTTTTTAAAACTCATAAAAAACTCCTTCCTATCTGTCAAAATCCGGCGGACAAACAGCCAGGCTTGCCATCCAGATTGCTACATCGTCAATTAATAAACCGGGAAGCTGTTCCTGGGAAAGGTACAATCCCGCCGGAAGCGAAGGCCCCCGCACCGATACACGGTAAGGTTTCAAACCTCCGTCGGATACAACATAGTATCCATACTCGCCTTTGGAAGACTCCACTTTTGCATAAGTGTCTCCGGCAGGCACTTTAAACTTGAGGGGATTGCCCAGATCAACCCGGATTTTAGTTTCACTGTAAGGGAACTTATCCAGAATCTGCTCGATCAGATCGAGAGTCATGGCATATTCTTTACGGATCTGAATTGCCCTTGCTAAAGCGTCTCCGCCTTCGGTGACCGGAATATTGAGTTCCAGTTCGGGGTAGGCTTCATAAGGATCGTCCAGACGGACATCGGCCAGATACCCGGTTGCCCGGAGGTTTGGTCCCACCAGCCCTACATTGACAGCGTGCTCAGTGGTGATGGTTCCTATTCCCGAGAGCCTTTTTTGAACCACTGGGTTTTGAAAAAGGAGTTTGTCCCACTCAGGGATATTTCCTTTCAGATAAGTGATCACTTCCCTGAATTTTTCTACCCAGCCGTTCGGAAGGTCTCTCCTCACTCCGCCGGGAATATTATAGATATGGTAAACTCTTGCTCCGGTGAGCCATTCAAAAAAATCTAAAATCTTGTCGCGGTCGTCCATCATCCGGTACATGGTGCTGTAAAGCCCCGTCATGGCGGAAAGCGCTCCCATTCCCATCAGGAAAGAAGTGGTACGGCTCATTTCCAGGGTCAGAGTCCGAAGGTATTTTACTTTTTTAGGGGTTTCAATACCTGCCAGGCGTTCTATCGCATTGCAGTAAACCACCTCATTGGGGTCAGGGTCCACAACGCAGATTCTTGGGATCAGACTCATGTTCTGAAACCAGAGTTTCTGCTCCATCAGTTTTTCAAATCCCCGGTGCAGAAGCCCTGCGCTCGGTCTTGCTGAAATAATGGTGGAACCGATGACATTCAGCACATAGGAAAAATTTCCGTGCATTCCCGGGTGGTTCGGTCCAAAAAACAGTTCATAAGTGCTGTATTTTTCATTTTCTGCCAGCTTGGTTAATTCTGTGAATGACATGAAGGTCCTCCTTCATTTTCTTTTACTTCGGCTCCATAAGCCCTGATCGAATACTCCCGTGTGTCAAAATCTTTTCGAAGCGGCGGGAGGTCTTTCCAGTTATGCAGGAAGAGAGGTTCCAGATTGGGGTTTCCGATAAAATTGACCCCGAACATCTCGTGAATTTCCTGTTCATAAACCTGAGCCTGAGGCCAGATCCCATGAATGGTAGGAACTTCAGCTTTATTTCTGGGGAGTGCAACCTTTACGGTCATCTGAATTTTGTATTTGTAAGACCAGAGGTTATAGGTTACATGAAACTCATTTTGATCAATCCAGTCCACACAGGTCAGGTTGGAAAGGTGTTCAAACCCCTCTGACTTGGCAATGGTTAAAAAACCGTTGATCATCTGGGCGCTCACCCGTGACTCAATCTGATTGTGAAACCGTTCCTTGATTTCGATATCGGAAAAAAGGCTTTTCAGACGGGCGGTCATTTCTTGATTGGTCATTTCAACCCTCCTGTGTCGAGAACGGGTGCGGTTCTTTCCAGAACTTCCCGCTGATTTTTTTTATACCACTCGTAGTTCAGCTGATATTTTTTATGACCGACGGCTTCTCCCTTGTCGATCATTTGAATCAGGGTCAAAAGCCCGTCTAAAACAGCCTGGGGTCTCGGCATGCATCCCGTCAGGCTTAAGTCCACCGGAATATATTTATCCAGATAGTTGATGGTGGCGTAACTGTCCCAGTAAATTCCGCCGTTGACCGGGCAGGAGCCGAACCCCACTACATATTTCGGATCCGGCATCTGCTCATAGCTTCGGACAATCCGTTTCAGAGTTTTGGCGGAAACATATCCGGTAATCAGTAAGATATCGGCTTGGCGGGGAGTGGCCATAGGGCCTATCCCAAAGCGTTCCATATCGAATCGGCTGGTCATGGTAGGGGGAAGCTCAACCGCACCGCAGCCGGTACAATAATAAAGCATCCAAAGGCTTCGCTGACGGAAAAAGTTCAATACCCTTTCCCATTTGTTATCTACAATCTCCTGTCTGCTGACAGTAATAAAATCACCCATTTTGAACCTCTTTTCTTTCTGCCCTGTAAAGGGTTATTTCATATACATATTTAAGGCCAGCTGAATCACAGCAAGTCCGCCTGCATAGATCCATAAAAAGCGGACTGCCTGTTCTACCCGGTAACGGGCGTAAATTTCACTGAATAGAGTCAATACCATATAGACAATGAACTGTTTCAGGACAAACTCCCATACCGTAGCTCCTCCGCCCAGAAAGAGGGCAGTGAGGAGGCCGGTTTCTACAAAAACAGCCACCGAGTATTGTAAAAAAGCCAGTCCGAGAAATTTTCCTGAAAGCTCCACCATGGGACCGGATGCAATCTCTGCCGGAGCAATCATGACATCAAAAGGTTTTTTTCCGGTCATTGCCTCCAGAGCCAGTAAAGACGCCAGAAATCCGAAAGGCATTTTAATAATGTGCCAGTTTTCAATTCCGCCTGCCTGCGCCTGCATAATGGAGAGGATATTAGTGGTCCCGTAATTGCTGATAAAAGACATCACAACAATGGCAAAAGGGATTTCATATCCCAGCATCAGGGTCAATGCTCTTCCTATCCCGATACTGGCCAGCGGGTTTCCTGAAGCGGAAACGCTTACGGCCATTCCCAGATATCCGATCGGCATAAAATACAGGATCAGAATAAGAGGCGAGTCGGAAGGAAAGGGAAGAATCCCTCCCATCGGAACATACATGGCAGCGGCAAGGAGTCCTGCCAGTCCCATCAGGGCGCACAGATCCATGATGAAATTGTGGGAAATACTCTTCCGGCTGAAGGCTTTAATCACATCGATAAAACTCTGCCAGAAAGGAGGTCCGTACCGGCGCTGGAGCCTTGCGGTCAGTTTTCTTGAGATTCCCATAAATAAAAGCCCGATGGCCATTGCGGCCAATGCCCATAATACAAAATTGAGTGCATACATCATAGCAGTATTCCTATAACAAGAATTATTATCACTGACAGAGTCATAACCAGTGTCCCCATGTGAGGAGAGGCAAACCAGTTCTTCACTGCATTTGCAAAACGACTGACTTCCAATGTGATTTGGGAAAACCAGCTCTCGGCGTTGATTTTATCCAGAGCCGGAGCCGTCATTTTTTCAAAAGGTTCATAAAACTTCATGGCGTAATGCAGGTCTTCAGGAGTAAGACCCCAATCCTCAGGAGTTTCTCCTGCGGTATAATTGTCCATCATCTCTACGAAGCGTCTTTTTTTTCCGATCAGGAATAAGATAAATGCGAAGACAAATGCGCCGAGAAATACGCTTCCGGCTATCAGAAGATCCACGCTGCTGGTAAACCCGGAGATTGAAGTCCAGTCAGCTTTGACAGCCTGATTGCTCACGGCCGAGAGGACTTCATTGACAGGACCCATAATGATGCCGGGAAAAAATCCCGCCGCAAGCATGACCAGCATGAGAATAATCATGGCCAGAGACTGGAGCGGGGGAGCGTCTTTAATGTCTTTAAAACGGGGGGATAACTGCCCGAGATAGATGGAGTGGAGTCCCCGGTAGAGGTAAAGGAAGGCTCCAGTGGAAGCCAGAAAAATAGGGATCGCCATAAAAAACATGTGGCGGTTGAAAAGAGACTGAAAAACCAGCCATTTGGAGGCAAAACCGCTGGTAGGCGGAATTCCTGCGGCAGCGATAATGGAAATCAGAAACCCGAAGAAAGCGATCGGCATCCGGTAGCCCATTCCGCCCAGACGGTGCATTTCCCGTTCTCCGGTTCTAAACTTGACAGAAGCCATGGAGAGGAATATTCCGCCTTTAAAAACCATGTGGTTGACAGTATGAAAAAGAGCTGCTGCCAGTCCGAAATAAGTGTTCATAGACAGCGCTGCCAGAATAAACCCAATATTGGAGACGGTGGAATAAGCCATGAGGCGTTTCATATCGTTTTCCCGGATGGCCAGGAGAGTGCCCCAGAGAGCGGTAAAGGCTCCGATCCAGCCGAGGATAAAAAGAAAAACCGGGATACCGAGAATGGCGGCTCCGTGATAGGAAGCCCCAAAAAGAGGCAGAACCATGCTCATCAGCCCGAAAACCCCGTATTTAATCATAACCCCGGACAAAAATGCCGAGAAATCATCGGGAGCTTCGGCATGAGCCTTGGCCGGCCACATATAAAATGGGAAAACAGCTGATTTGGCAAAAAAAGTAAGGGTCAGGAGAACAGCGACCGTCAGGACAAAACTTCCGTCTGCTGTCCAGAGGCTGGAGAGAATCCCGATCCCTTCTTTCAGCATCAGAGTTCCAGTTTTTTGTATGATAAGCATAACAGCGGCAAGCAGGGTAGAGGTTCCTATCAGAGAGAGGATAAAATAGTAGAGTCCCGCTTTTGCAGATTTGAGTTTTCCATGGGAAATAATAAAATAGGATGTCCATCCCATCAGTTCCCATGCCGCAATGAAAGTGATCCAGTCTGCCGATAAAAACAAGGCAAAATTGGCTCCCATCAAGAGTGTCCATAAAGGGGCAATTCCTGTGGCATGTTTTTTGTCGTTGTAGGAAAAAGAAAAAACGGCAAAAATCAGAGTAATCAATACGGAAGCCATTAGAAAGAAATAACCGATCTCACTGTTTACCAGTGTCAGTTCAATATTTTCAATCCCTAAAAAAGTAAAAGGGAGTTTAATTTTTTCTACAGTTCCTTTCAAGCTCCATAATTGAAAAACAGCAAAAAGCTGCCAGGCCGCATTCAGTAAAAACAAACTCCACTGAACTTTTTTCCATTTCGATAAAGCAAAAGAGAGGAGTCCTGCCGCCAAAGCAATAGAGATGCTGATTGTCATCCAGTGTGTCATGTTAGATACCCCCGCCCAAAATATTTTTGATATAGACTGCGTTATCCATTAAGTCGGCGGTTACTTTTTTGAGAACTCCCATGATGGTTTCAGGGCAGATTCCGACCCACAGGATCAAGACGGAAAAAACAATGACTGTAACCGATAAGATCCAGTTTTTACTGCTTTTCAATTCCCGCTCGGGAGAAATAAAAAAGTGGTGTCCGATCCTCATCAGATAAGCCCCTTCTATCACGACAGCAGTTAAAACTGCAACAGCGCCGGCAGAAATCAGTCCTGAACCTGAAAAAAGGCTTCTTAAAAGTTCTAATTTCCCCCAGAATCCGGCAAAGAATGGAATTCCCATGAGAGAAAGACTGGCAATGATAAAAGCAGCTCCCAGTACCGGGTTTTTCCGTCCTGCTCCCTGCATTTCTTTCCAATTATTACTTCCGGTTATTTCGGCGAACTTTCCGGCAATGAGAAGAAGAAGCGGTTTAGCCAGAGTATGGGCAAAAAGGATAAAAAGTCCTGCATAAACCGCGTTTTCTACAGGAAGGGCAAAAGCGAGTACAGCCAGCCCCATCTGTCCGACAGAAGAAAATCCCAGAAGTTTTTTCAGCTTTTTTTCTCTGAGGGCGGCCAGTTCCCCGAAGAGGACTGATGCGATTCCCACGAGAAGCAGAATATTTCCCATTTTTTGAATTGAGCCTTGGAAAACCGCTCCTTGGGCGGTAATGGTTACCCAGAAACGCGCCAGCACCAGTCCGGCCGTCATGCTTCCGATTCCGGCAACAGCCGCTGAAAAAGGAGAAGAAGCCCCCTGATAAACTTCGGGAACCCAGGCATTGAAAGGAAAGAGTTCAGCTTCAAAAAAGAAAGCGGTAAAAATCAGTACCAGTATCAGGAGTCCGAAAGACGCTCCCAATACTCCGCCGGAAGAAAGATGCGCCATATTTAAAGTTCCGGCTGCAGAATAAAGAAGACCGATACCGGTCAGCATCAGCATAGAGGTCAGTCCTGCGCTGATTAAGTATTTGAGCGAGCCCCGGCTGCCCCAGGCCTGATTGACGGAAGCAGTCAGGCTGATAGTGGTAATAGAGGCAATTTCAATCAGGACAAAGAGATTGAAAAGGTCGCCGGTTAAAACCATTCCCACATTGGCAAAGATAAAAAGCTGGAACAAAAGCTGGTAGTTGGCTTTTCGTTCTTTATTTAAGTCATTCAGGCTGATAAAAAATCCCATGAGATAAATCAGCGTTCCGGCACCTACTGAAAGGGGGCTGTAATAAAGGTTGATTCCGTAAGGAGCCTTCCATCCTCCCATGAGGAGATTTTTGCTGTTTAAAAGAATATCCGGAAGAATTATGATACCTAAAATCAAACCTGCCAGATAAACGGCAGGAGAGAGGAACCGTCCATATTTTTTGCTGAAAATACTCCCCAGAGGAACCGTAAAAGCGGCAATCAGGGGGACAATCAGAAAGAGTGTTTCTAAAATCATTCGCAAACCTCATTCTCTTTTTCATCATCAATATTGACGAAATCGATGGTTTTATGTTTTTGGTGATACCGTAAGGCGACAACCAGTCCTAAAGCCGTTGTTCCAAACCCGATAACAATCGAGGTCAGAATGAGAGCCTGAGGCAGGGGATCGACAAAAAGAGACAGATTGGAAGAGCTTTCAGTAATGATAGGAGCTTTTCCATCTGGAATATATCCCAGTCCTACAATCAGAAGGTTGACCCCGGTCTGAAGGATGTTGATGGACATTAAAATCTTGAAAATATTTTTACGGGTCAGGATTCCAAAGATTCCGATTAAAAAGAGGATTCCTGCCTGAAGGAGAAATAAGTCTGTCAAGTTCATGAGTTTGTTTCCTCCTCTCCAATCATATAAGAAGCAACGGAAGTAAGCTCGCTGGCCACCTTGATGCCTATCAGAAGGTAGAGGAGCATGACGATTCCGCCGCTGAATAACTCTCCGATGTTCCCGTTGGGAAGAAAATTAAAGAAAAAATAGCCGTTTTTCAAGGTGCCCCAGAAAGCGGCTCCGATGATTCCCAGTCCGGCAAGAGATTCTACCGCTAAAAGAATTTTCTTTTTCAGAAAATTTTCTTTAAAGAGGACCAGAAAGACAAATCCTCCAGCAATCAGTGCTCCTCCCGGAAACCCTCCTCCCGGGGTCAGATGCCCGTGCAGAATAATAAAAATTCCGACTAAAAGAGTGAGCAGGCTCACAATAGGGATAGCAGTTTGAATCACAATACTGGCAGGTACTACTGTTCTTTTTCTGCGTTTACCCATAAGCAGACCCACACCTGCGATTGAAGCAAAGAGAACCAGTATTTCGCCCAGAGTGTCAAAAGCCCGGTAGCTGACCACAATGGATGTCACAATATTGGCAGAGCCTTCTTCATGACCGCTGTCTCCCATTTGAACGGTTTTTACCATATTTTGTTCATTTACATTTTTATAGATATAAGATTCTGAAACCTTTTCGCTTTTTGCAATGCTTCGCCAGTTTTTACCCTGTTCCCCGTTGAAAAGGGCTTTGTAAACTACTGCCGAGAATAGTATCAGCATGAGAAAAACAAAAAGGTTCAGCATGTTTTGATGGCGGGTTTTCAATTTATTCCTCCCCCGTGAGTTCTTCATTCTGTTCTTCATAGCGTTTAATCGACCAGAAGTAGAGGGCAGTGGTCAAAACCGCCCCGATAGAAGCTTCGGTGATTGCCACATCATAAGCTTTCATAAAAACAAAAACAACCGAAGCAATCAAGCTTACCACGCCCATAATAACGGCAGATTTCTTGACCGATTCTGCAAAGATGACAGCGATACTGCTGGCAACCATAAGAAGACCGCTGATAATTAAAACAGTCTGCATCATTTTTCACCGCCTTTCTGTTCTTCTCCCAGTTCAAATAAACCGGACTTTTTTGCCGCTCTTGCCAGCGCATGGCTGCCCAGAGGGTTTGTGAGAAGGAGGATGGCTGCAATTAAAATAATTTTAAACGTCCATTCCGGTTTTACCAGCAAGGCTCCCAGTGCAGCTGAGAGAAATCCCAGAGTAGTTGCTTTGGTTCCGGCCTGAAGCTTGTTGAATACATCGGGCATCCTGTAAAGCCCCAGCGCTCCTAAAAACAGAAACAGCGAACCCAGGATAATAAAAAATGTTCCAATGACTTCTAAGATTCCCATTAAAGCCCCCTTTCCTGATAACGAGCCACTACAAAAACAGCCCCAAAAGACAGCAAAGCATAGACAATGGCAATGTCTAAAAGAAAAGAACTGTCAAAAATAAGGCTGAATAAGACCAGACCGGCTGAAAATAAAGTGGTAATCACATCCAGAGCAACCATTTTTTCAACCAATGAACGGCTTTTCACCAGAGACGCGAGAGATAGAACAGCTCCCAGTCCTGTCAAGCCCAGAGCGATATTGTATAACATCATTCGGTAATCCTTTTGATGAATTTTTCAAAAACCTGCATGATTTCTTCCCCGTTTTTATAAACATTCCGGACGCAGTGGATGGCAAATTTGTCTCCATCGACATCAACCGTTAATGTTCCGGGCGTCAGAGTGATAGAATTGGCCAAAAGAGTTTTACCCAGAGGCGAACTCAGGGTTGTTTTTCCTTTGACAATGATGGGGGAAAGTTTCAGTTTGGGGTTCAGGATAATCAAAGCCATCTCAAAATTGGCTTTCATCATAGCCCAGATAAAAACCGGCAGATAGACGATCAGCCAGAAAATTCTGACTGGATTCAAATACCGGGCCTCCAACTGAAAAAAGGACTGCACTAAAAGTGCAATAACGGCACTGACAAAAGCTCCGGTAATTATTTCCTGCCCGTTCAGGGAACCTGCGAGAATCAGGTAGATCAGAAAAGTATAAAGAGCAATGCCAATGACACTCAAAATTTTTTTCATACAGCACCATCCGACTTAAGATTTATTTTGTTAAATGACTATAGGCGAGTTTCAAAAATTAATTTTCCTGTCTATTTTTAGAACTTCCCTATAGCTTCATGTCTTTAATTTTATATATAAATATAGCTCTATCTCTTTAAATTTATATATGAGTATTTTATTTAATGATTTGAAATGTAATATTATTTTCTTAAAAAAAGAAATTAAATTCTACTTTTAAGCCATGATTTATTGAAAGAAATAAAAAAATATTATTATTTTCTAAAAAATCAATAATTTAAAATTTTTGAAACAATTTTTTTGATCCATGCCGCCTGAATTAACATTTCAACTAGCTTTAATATTCAATTTAAGACTTTTGTTTGCAGCTCAGATAATTTATACTGAAGGCGGGTTCTGAAAATTAAATTTCCCGTCATTTCGAACAAAGTGAGAAATCTTAGAGTATTGATATTAAATAAGATTTCTCTTCGCTTTGCTCATCGAAATGACAATTTTCTCTATTTTTAGAACTTCCCTGAAATGAATTTAAATTACAAATATTTTTAACCCAAAATTGTCATTGTCCGGCGCTTGTACTGAGCAGAGTCGAAGTATGACCGGACAATCCAGTAAATTGATTATCTTTCTCAATAGATTCCCCGGTCAAGCCGTGGAATGACTTGAATTATATTTCAATTTTTGCAGTTTAAAATCATTTCAGCATAATTTAAATAATAATCGACAGCCTGACTAAAATAAAGATAATTGAAAAATGAAAAATAGTTTTTTTATTATTTTATGTTAAATTTATTCAGTGAATTGAGTGATTCTGATTTAATATTATAATAATACTGAAATGATAAATCAAAAGGGGGTTACATGGAAAAAAATATTTTAAAACGAATTGAAGAGTGGACCAAGGAACCTTATGATCAAAAAACAAGAGAAGAAATCCAGAATTTGGCAGATCAAAAAGAGGAAAAAATCCTTTTTGACCGTTTTTATAGAGAAATTGAGTTTGGTACAGGCGGAATGAGAGGCGTTATGGAGGCCGGATTAAATAGAATGAACCGTTATACGGTAGCCAAAGCGACTCAGGGTCTGGCAGATTATCTGGATGAAATCGGGTTCAAAGACAAAGGATTTGCAATTGCCTATGATACCAGAAACAATTCCAGATATTTTGCTGAAGTAACGGCAGAAGTTTTAGCCGGAAACCATATCAAGGCGTATCTTTTTCAAAAACCCTATCCGACTCCCTTTCTTTCTTTTGTAGTCAGAGATCTGAAACTGGCAGGCGGGGTCAATATTACAGCCAGTCATAATCCTCCTGAGTACAACGGTTACAAGGTTTTTTTCAGCGACGGGGGGCAGGTGCTTCCTCCCCATGATAAAAATATTATTCAAAAAGTGGAATCGATTAATTCATTTACAGAAGTCAAACTGCCTTCTGAAGAGGATAAGAAAAAATATATTATCCTGATGGATGAAAGTTTGGAAGAAAGCTATCTGAACAAAGTGGAAAAATACCTTGATCTGTCTGTTTTTGAAAAGAATAAAAAAAGTGTTAAAATTGTTTATACTTCTTTGCATGGTTCTGGAAGAGATCTCATGGTCAAGCTTCTGGACAAACGCTTGTCAGTTGATTTTTTGCTGGTATCCGAGCAGGCAAGCCTGGATGGAAATTTTCCAACCGTCAAATCTCCTAATCCGGAAGAAAAAGCGGCTTTAGACATGGCTATTCAAAAAGCAAGGGAAACAAAAGCCGATCTTGCCATCGGAACAGATCCCGATGCGGATCGAATGGGCGTAGTTGTCAGACATAAAGACGATTATATCCTATTAAACGGAAATCAAATCGGAACCATTATCCTTTATTATCTTCTCACTCACCGGAAAATTCAAAAAAATCACTATGCTGTTTCCACAATTGTCAGTTCAGACATCCTTTCTCCGATGGCTGAGAAATACAAAATCGATAAGAAAATCACACTTACGGGCTTTAAATACATCGGCGGCGTTATGACCGAGGAAGAAGGGAAAAACGAGTTTTTATTTGGTTATGAAGAGAGTTTCGGGTTTCTCATCGGCGATCATATCCGGGATAAAGACGGAATTTCATCGGCAGGGCTTCTGGCTGAAATTGCGATTTTTCTGAAAAACGAAAAAATATCTTTCTGGGATTATCTTTTGAAAATTTACGATGAATTCGGGATTTATGTTGAAAGTCTGGCGTCTTTAACTTTAAAAGGAGTGGAAGGTCAGGAAAAAATAAAAAAAATAATGGATTTTTTCAGAGAAAAAACAAAGAAAAATCTATTTCAATATCCAATTATAGAAAAACTGGATTTAAAAACTCAAAAATCGTATAAAAATGAAAAAGAAACTGATTATAAAGACTTTCCATCGAGTGATGTTTTGGTTTATTACCTGGAACCTTACTTTAAAATGGCAGTCCGTCCATCGGGAACAGAACCGAAAATCAAGTTTTATACAGCGGTCAATGCGTATGCGAAAAAAGACAAAGATTATAATCTGCTAAAAAAAGAACTCCAAGAATTCGAAAATTATATACTGGAGAATTTAAAAGCAATTGAATAATGGAATCTTGAGGGGGTTCATAAATGAAAAGAACGATGAAAAGGCTATTTTATTTATTTTTAATTTTCGGTTTCGGGCTGGAAGCACATGCGGACAGTTTCGAAAGTATTATTGGAAAAACCGGCGGCAATTTACAACAGGGGACTTTCCGCTTCGGGCTGGGTTTTGAAATTAAAAACAGCAAATGGGGAAATGGAGATTATTCCAGTCTGGTGGTGCCTTTTAATCTCAGTTTAGGTCTTTTTCAATATCTGGAGCTTGATACGGGGATAAAATATAATAAGCCCTATTCATTTGTTGATAATACTGCAATCAATAATAAAGTAAGCTATCATGATTTTTACGCGGGAGTCAAACTTCTTATGAATCCTGAAACAGTTTTGGAAAAACCGGCTTACGGATTCTGGTTTGGAGTTTATCTTCCTCTTCATAATTATGAAGTGATTAAGCCTGTCTGCTCATTTTTATTGTCTTCAGCGGTCAAAGATCTTTTTTCATGGAATTTTAATCTGGGAATGGGTTATTATATTGGGAAAATTGATTATAAAGACAATCCTCTGGTAAAAAGCGTTTCTCCGGGAGGAGAAGTGAATGCGTCAATGGAAGTGGGGTATAAGATGAATGATATCTTAAAGCTTTCTTCAGGAATTGACACTAAGGTGCACTTCTGGACAAAAAAAGAATATTTATCGGGACTTGAAGAAGAGCTGGATGGATATCAAAGCTGGAACTGGATCACTGCGCTTCGGCTCAAACCCGGAGATTTTCCTTTAGTAGTTGATACTGGTTTTAAAATCGGGTTAAATAAAAAAGCGGAAGACAGTTTTAGCTTTTTTGTTCAAATCCAGATAATTCCGGATGGTGCAAATGCAAGTTGGTAAAAATTCGATTTGTGAAAAAAAATTTATTAAATTTTTTATAAAACTATTGACATATTGAGAAGAAATTTATTTTCTTTAATGTATGATATAAAGTGAAAGTAATAACTTAAAAGGAGTTAAGGATATGATAAAAAAAATAAAAGCGCTCGTTTTATTCTTCCTATTAACCGGATTAATAGTCGGAATATCTAAAGTCAGCAGCGGTTTCGGAGGAGCAGTTAATATTCAGACTATGGTCATAGAAGGTTTTGAAGAAAAAGACGGCTGGGAAGCAAAATATTCAAAATTCAGATGCAGAAACTGGAATAATGAAGACAAAGAAAAACCAGACGAATCAAAATCCTGGATCACTTGGGTTGAATCAAACGGCGAAGATGGACTTTTACCAGACGGTCTTCCAAAAGAGCTCAGAGGAAAACAGGAAAAAACAACAATGGGTGTCAAAGGCTGTTTTGATGTCAAAGGTTATAACTGGATCGTTCTTGAACCTAAAAAACCGCTTATTTCAAAAGGAATTACCAAAGCAATCGATTTATGGGTATGGGGCTCCGGATATAATTACGACCTTTATATTGTCATAAAAACCTGGCAGGGTACTTACTATTCTCTTTACATGGGAAATTTAAGTTATTACGGATGGCAGAATCTGAGAGTGGAAATACCTGAGTATATCAGTCAGTTTACAAGTTATGTTCCAAGAATTAAACCTATTCAGGTTGTGAGACTGAAACTTGTATCCAAACCGGATGAGAAACCGGATGATTTTTATGCTTATTTTGATTATATGCAGATTCAGACAGATATTTACGAAGAAAGATATAACGGCGATAATTTAAATAATAACAGATGGTAAAAAATATTAAAAAGGAGCAAAACAGATGAAAAAACTAAGACTGCTGATTTTATCTTTGGCAATTTTAACGATAGGAATCATGTATGCGCAGCAGGATGGTGGAACTACGACCACAACAACAACAGAAACCACTCCGAAAGATAAAATTGATTACGGCGGGGTAAAAGACGAAGCTTCTGATGCAAATAAAGGCACTCAGGAACAGAGTTTGTATAAAGTCACAATCGACACCTTTGAAAGATCAGGCGAGTGGAGAGCAAGTATGCCTCTGGAATATGGTCTTGTGAATGTAAAAGAACTTCCGGGAGCTCCTTATGAATTAGCTCAAATGAACTCTGAAAAAGTAAAAACCCCTCCTAAATACGGAATGAGCGGAGCAAAAAACAAGACTTATTTTGAAGAAGAAATGGATAATCATGCTCAGATTATGGGTGTGAGAATCGATTATATGCAAAGAGGATACGGATGGGCAAGAATCCAGCCTCCTTTCCCAATCAAACTGGAAGGTCTGGTTAAAGGCTTTGAAATGTGGGTTTGCGGTAGAAATAAAAGACATAAACTTTATGTTGTTTTAAAAGACTACTATGGAGAAGAAAAACTTCTTGAAGTCGGACAGTTGAATTTTATGGGATGGAAAAAAATGAGTATTCAAATCCCTTACACTATTGTTCAGCAGGATTTTAGATTTTCTACTTCCAGAGGGATTACTTTTGACGGATTTGTCATTAATTTTAACCCTGAAGAAACAACAGGAAAATTATACATTTATTTTGACAATTTATCAGTTGAGCTTTCTCGATTCCTTGAAGAAAATAGAGACCAAGATGATCCTTTAGATGTTTGGTAAGATTCTAATATAAAAAATAACTGAGAGAAAACTTTTCATAATTTAATTATGAAAAGCTTTTTCTCTCTTTTCTGATTATTTCAATTCCCATCCGATTAAATAAATTTCTTTACTTTGACTTCTGACTGCTTCTGGCTTAAATGATTTTATTTTTTTGAAATATTGTTTTATTTCTGAATAAAACTCATCAAACCCTTCTCCCTGAAAAATTTTACAGATAAAAGTACCTTCTTTTTTCATGTATTTTTGAGCTGCCTCTGCCGCCATTAAAGAAAGCTCAAGGGAAAGCGCGACATCCTGGTCTTTAATTCCGGTTGTATTCGGAGCCATATCGCTGATGACAGCGTTAAAAGGGGCATAGGACGAAAAGTCAAGAGAAGGATCAAGGATGCTTTGATGAAAAAAAACATAATTTGACCCTAAGTCTAAAGTGATTTTCTGAATATCGATTCCGACAACCAGACCGTTTTTCCCTACTTTTTTAAGCGCATACTGGCTCCATGATCCCGGGAAAGCCCCGAGATCGAGGATTTTAGCATTCGGTTTGATAATTTGATACTTTTTATCAATTTCTTCAAGTTTATAAATACTTCTGGCAGCATAACCCTCTTTTTTTGCCTTATCGGTAAAAAAATCCGGTTTGTGATAATTTGACTTGATCATCAGGAGCGGTCTGCAAGAAGTTCTTCACCGACAGCCCAGTTTTCTCTTGAGGCTTCCGTAAAAAGAATATAAGTTGTTTTAGGTTCTTTTCCGGCCACTCTTTTCAGACTGGCGCAAATATCTTTTGAAATTTCTTTTTTCTGGTCTTTAGTAAGCGGTCCTGCTACTTTTACTTCTACGAAAGGCATCCTGTACTCCTTATTTAAAAATATTAAACAATAATTTCGTCTTCACCGGATCGTGCAATGACGATTTCACTCTGTTCTTCAAGTTTTCGAATAGTTCCAACTATTTTCTGCTGAGCTTCTTCGACTTCTTTCACTCTGAGAGGTCCCATGTATTCCATATCTTCTTTCAGAGTCTGGGCAGCCCGTTTACTCATGTTTCGAAATATCTTTTCCTGTACTTCTGGATCAACCGCCTTTAAGGCTTTGGCAAGGTCCTGATGATCGGTTTCACGAAGAACTCTTTGAATAGATTTATCATCCAGTAAAACAATATCTTCAAAGACAAACATTTTTTTCTTGATTTCTTCTGCCAATTCAGGATCCATTTCCTCAAGAGATTCCATGATCGATTTTTCAGTGGAACGGTCCACATTGTTTAAGATTTCAACAATAGTATCCACGCCTCCCGCCATAGTAAAGTCTTCACTGGCAATAGTGGAAATCTTTCTTTCCAAAACCCGCTCTACTTCCCGAAGGGTATCTGGAGTCGTTCTGTCCATGGTTGCAATTCTTCTGGAAACATCGGATCTTTTTTCAGGGTCGATGCTGGAAAGAATGAGCGCCGCTTTTTTCGAGTCCAGATAAGAGAGGATCAAGGCAATGGTTTGAGGGTGTTCCTGCTGGATAAAGTTGATTAAGTGGCTGGGGTCTGTTCGCCTCACAAAGTCAAAAGGGCGGGTTTGAAGAGAAGAAGTCAGCTTGTTGATAATATCAATCGCTTTTTGAGTTCCAAGAGCTTTTTCAAGAACATCCCGAGCATAGTCAATCCCTCCTGAACTGATAAATTCCTGAGCCATCATCAGTTCTTGAAATTCTGATAAAACTTTTTCTTTTTCAGAAGGGTCAATTTTATCCAGACGGGCTATTTCAAAAGTGAGCTGTTCAATTTCTTCTTCTTTCAGATATTTAAAGATTTCAGAAGAAATATCAGGTCCTGCGGTTACCATAAAGATAGCTGCTTTTGTTTTTCCTGTAAGCTGGCGTTTTCCGCTTTTTTTCGTTGAATGATCTATTTGTTCAGCCATGGTGTCTTCCTCCCTTCAGCCTTTTATTCATCGCTGGAAAGCCAGGTACGAATCAATTTTGCGACTTCTTCCGGTTTTTCTTTTGCTACTTTTAAAGCGTTTTCCTGAAGTTCAAGTCTTGCCCTTTCTTCCGGAGAAAGTTCAGCCGTAATCGAGTCATGTTCAGATGCTTTTAACGCAGCCATTCGAAGAGCTTCCTGCTGTTTGATCAGTTCTTCTTCCCGTATTCTTCTTCTTCTCGCCATTTCTCTTTCAATTGCTTTGTAGATAATGGAGATAACGAAAATACCAACCAGTCCTATCACAATTGCCAGAATCGTTTTTTTAATTCTCTGGCTTTTCCTGATTTCTTCATCTTCTTTTTCAAATTCGGAACTTCGGTCGAAAGATACTGCCTGAACCGATATCTTATCTCCCCGGGTCATATTATAACCGGTGTAGGCTTTCAAGCTTTCTTCTACCTGCTTAACTGTTTCAGGAGAGATCGGAACAAATTTTCTTTTAATTCTTCCGTTTGCAATAATCATATCTCCGTCTTCATCCAGTTCTTTTTCCCATTTTCCATCCAGAAAAACAGTAACCGTCAGTTTTTCAAGATCGTAGGGGTCTTTTCTGACTTCTGTCTCAGCACGGCTGAATTCTTTATTTTCAATCACTTCATTTTTACTGTAAGTATTATAACGGTCCATTTTTTCTTTCAGTCCTGCCGGAATCTGATCTTCGATTCCTCCAGGTCCTTCTGGAATATATCCTTGCCCCTTAAACTCTTCGGTTGTATTTTTTTTACTGACAATAACGGAATCCTGAACAATACTGTCATCGTAAGGAGTTTCAGGGTTATCTTCTTTAATAACCACTGGTTTAATTAAATTTTCTTTAATTTTCTTGACATCCCAATTGAGCTCGAGGTTGAGTTTTAAATCCAATCTGTCAGGGGTAAAAACTTTTGCCAGCTGATTTCTTAAATCACTGGTGTATTCCATCCTCAGTTTTTCTTTTACCTGAAGGTGTTGTTTCGCAAGCCGGATATTTTCTTCTTCGTCGGTTTCGACAAGTTTATCCGTCAGAACATTTCCCTGATAATCCATAATCACGATATTTTCAGGTTTTAATTGATCGACCCCTTTGGCAATTAAATCACGCAGTCCTTTAATCTTGTTTTTGTTTCCAATTATATCGCTTCCCGGCGATGGGGTAATCACGACAGAAGCTGTCAGGGGATTGTTTGCTATATCATCCGCGAAGTATTTTTCTTTTTCCCCGTAAGAAATGACCACATCCGCATTTTCTATTTCATCCAGCATTTCAATGTGTTCTTTGATACTGACAGTGATCGCTCTGCGAACATTGATCTGTCTTTCAAAGTCTGTGGTTGTAAAAGGCTGGTTGTCAAAAAGATCCCATGATTTTAAATCCTGGGGAATAATTCCTTCCAAACCCAGTTCGGTTTTCATTTTCATGGCTGTTTCTTTATCATTGACAAAAATCTGGTTGTCGGATACTTCAAATTCGACTCCCATGCTTTTTAAAGACTTTACAATTTTATCCAGATCTTTTTCTTTGAGTTTATATTTTACTCCGTAGAGCGGGTAGCGTCCTGACTGAGAAGACATTCCCCCGATGACGACAAACAGGATAATCATTAAAAGAATGACCCCGCCGATAATTCCTTTCTGAACCCCGGTCAGTTTTCCAAATCCTGTTTTTAATTTGTTTAAAATGGACTTAATATCAAAACTCATAAAAAACCCCTCCCCTTAAATATGATTTTTATGATAGTTTTATTTTAACTAAACATTATCTTAAATTTTGAAGATCCTTGAATCCGTTGATAATTCTGGATGTAATGGCATTGGTAAAAGAAAGCGCCATCTCCGCTTTGGTTGCCGCGATTGATACCTGGTGAGGATCAATGCTTTCAGGATTCGTAATCATTGCTACCTGAAGCTGTTCTGACTGAAGCTGGAGATTGTTGACATTGCCGAGAGCTGTATTTAATGCTTCTGTAAAACTTGGAACGACATTATCTGGGTTGCTTGGTTTAAAACCTTCTAAATCAATATGTTTATCATTTGTTTTAGACAGAAAGACATCATAAGGCTTAAAATTTGGATTATAAATTGTCATTTTTCCCTCCCAAGGATTATATAAATATAATCGGATTAATTTAAAATTTGAAAAACTATTTTTGTATTTAATCAAATTATTAGATATTTTTTATTTTATACCTTATAAAAATTATATAAAAAGCTAAAAAAAATTAAAAGATAAAGTAAACACTGAGGTTAAAATGAACCAATACCACATTCACGGATCTTACGACTATTTCTGCCCGAACTGCGGGAACTCAAATGATGACGGAAGAAATATTTCCAAGCACCCCTGTCCTGTCTGCATATCCGAATTTCATGAAAATATCCAGGAAGATGAAATTGTAAAAGAACTCAAGAAAAATAAAACACTGAAAAACTATTCTTCCATTGTTGAATTGAATATAAAATTAAAAGAATATACAAAAATTTTTTCAAAAATCATTCAGTCTGAACCATGGAGCATTCAAAGAACCTGGTTTAAAAGAATTGTTCAGGGAAAAAGTTTCACCGCCCTTGCCCCTACCGGGATCGGAAAAACCACTTTCGGCATTATCACAGCTCTTTTTCTCTCTCATGAAGAAAAAAAGAAAAGCGTTATTTTATGCCCAAACAGTGTTTTGCTCCACGATATTGTGGATAGGCTCAATGAATACAAGACACTGATTAAAGCGAAAACAGAAGTTTTATATTACACTTCAAAGTTTTCTCCAAAAAAGAAACTTGAGTTTGAAGAACGGGTTAAAAATCAGGATTATGATATTCTTGTGATCACCAATCAGTTTTTATCCAGAAAATTTGTTCTTCTGGAAGGAACTTTTTACGATTTTCTTTTTGCCGATGATACAGACGCGCTTTTAAAGGCTTCAGGAAATATTGACCGGATTTTAAAAATGATCGGATTTTCCCAAGAAGATTTAGGAAAAGCTTTCGAATATATTAAATCATCTTTTAAATACAGTAAAAATTCTTCTGATGAAACTTTTGTTCAGGCTCACAAAGTATTGAAAGACGATGTGACAGGAATCAAAAATACAAAAAAAATAGGAACCCTCATTATTTCTACTGCCACTGGAAAGGGACGGGGGATGAGACCGAAACTTTTCAAGGCTCTTCTTTCTTTTGATATTGGAGGCAAGGTAGAAGGAGGGGGGAGAATTGCCGATCTGATCGATGAAGACGACAGTGAAAAGAATCTTCTTCAATATATTAAAAAAATGGGTCGTGGAGGGCTTGTTTTTATTCCTATTTCCAAAGGTACAGCCTATGCGGAAATTGTTACTGCTATGCTGAAAAAGAACAAAATTAAAGCTGTTTTGGCAGAGTCCGGAAAAATGAATAAAATTATCAAGGATCTGAAAGAAGGGGAAATTGAAATTGTTGTCGGGGTTTCTACCCATTATGGTCTTTTAGTCCGGGGGCTTGATCTTCCGGAGACAATCCGCTACGCTATTTTTCTGGGGGTTCCGAATTTTAAATTCTCCGTCAATATGCAGGAGCAGGCGAATTCTTTTCAGCTGATCAGAATTCTTGGAGCCTTATCCTATGTTTTGGAAGATAAAGAAAAAGAAAGAGTGGAAAAACAGCTTCGCACCCTTAAAAAAAATTCCTTTTCTCCAAAAGTCATAGAGCATTCCTATAAAATAGCGCAGGAATACTATACCAAGCCTGAAGTGATTGAATCCCTTAAAAAAAGCGATGAAATTGTCTTTAAAGAAGAGGATGGCAACCGTTTTATGCTGGTTCCTGATATTTCAACCTATATACAAGCTTCGGGAAGAACTTCCCGCCTTTTTCTGGAAGGCTTTACTCAGGGGATTTCATTAGTCTTGGAAAGTGATAAGAGAATGGCTCACTTTCTTTCCAGAAGAATGAAATGGCTTCAAGACAGAGCTTTTATACCTTTAAAAGATGCAAATCTGGATGATTTAATTGAAAAAGTCAATATTGACCGTGATAAAGTCAGAAATTTAAAACAGAGCAAAAGAAGAAAAAAAATCATCGATAAGTCCAAAACAGCACTCATGCTGGTGGAATCTCCAACTAAAGCAGGTTTGATCTCTAACCTTTTGGGAAAACCGGGTATCCGTTATTATAAGAGTTTTTCCGCCTATGAAGTGGCAATGGGGGAAATTAATCTGATTATTGTTTCAACTATGGGACATGTTTATGACCTGACCACAGGCGATGTCGGATTTCACGGGGTACACATCGAAAAAGATTTTTTTATGGGAAGGTATTCGACCATTAAAAGCTGTAAAAGCTGTAAAAAACAGTTTACCTATCCTTCCGATGTCTGCCCGAAATGCGGGAACAAAGACTTTTATGATAAAAAGGACATGGTGGAAGACCTAAAAGACTTGGCCAAAGAAGTTGACATTGTGTTTATTAGTACTGACCCCGACACAGAAGGTGAAAAAATAGGCTGGGACATGGCAAGTCTTTTATCTCCCTATGTTTCTGAAGTAAAACGGATTACTTTTCACGAGGTGACCAAAAGAGGAATCTTGGAAGCTTTTAAAGGAATCGGCGAGCTGAATGAAAATCTGGTGGAAGCCCAATTGGTCAGAAGAATGCAGGACAGATGGGTTGGGTTTGAGTTTTCAGGAATTCTGAAAGAACAGTTTAACGAGTTTAATATTTCGGCAGGAAGAGTGCAGACCCCTGTTTTAGGTTATATTATTGAACGAAATAAAGAAAATGAGGAAACCAAGAAAAAATACTATGCGATTTTGACCGAGTTTTTTTATTTAGAAGTTTTAAAAGAACAGGCTGAAGAGGTTAAAAAGACAAAACAGATCCAGATATCCAGTCTGAAAGAGGAAGATGTTATTTTAAACCCCGCTCCTCCTTTTACAACTGACACCCTTTTGGCAGAAGCAAACAGAAGATACAGTTTTTCAGTGACTAAAATCATGGAGCTGGCGCAGGAGCTTTTTGAAAATGGACTGATTACTTATCATAGAACTGATTCTCCGCATGTTTCAGAGTTTGGGAAAAATCTGGCAAGAGAATTTGTGAAAGAGAATTTTGGAGAAGAACTGACTTATACGAGAAGCTGGGGGGATGAGGGGAGTCATGAGTGTATCCGTCCTACCCGAGGCATTGCGGTTCAGTCGCTCCGGGAGTTGATTTTTGAAGGGGATCTTTTTGTGGCCACTCCTTTGACTAATCCTCACTTTGTCCTTTATGATTTGATTTTTAAACGATTTATTGCTTCCCAGATGAAAGAGACAAAAATCAGGAAACAGAAAGCGGTGATTAAGGCAGGGGACGCGAAAGTCGAAATGGAGAGAAATATTGCTGTTGTAGAAGAAGGGTTTAGTAAAATAACCCCTCCCTATCTCCAGGAACCGCTGAAAAAATCAAGCAAAATACCGGTAAAAGAAATAAAATCCGTGACCCGTTCTGATAAAAAACTCTATACTCAGGCGGATGTTATTCAACTCATGAAGGAAAAAGGACTGGGAAGACCCTCTACTTACGGTCAGATTATCTCTACCTTGATTTCAAGGGGTTATATTATGGAGGTTAAATTTGGAAGGCTGATTCCAACTAAAAAAGGAATCGGGGTTTATCAGTTTCTTTCAGAAAAATATAAAGACATTTTTTCAGACGAACGAACCAAGAGTCTGGAACAGATTATGAAAGAAATAGAGGAAGGAAAGACGGACTATCAAAAAGTTTTAAAAATGATTTATCAGGAAATCAAGCCGGAAAAATAAAAAGCATAACCGCTGATTTTAATCAGCGGAATTATTCAGGCTGCGGATTATTGAAAACTATTTCCATCAAACATCTTCTTATCATGGATATTGTAAGTTGATCAGAAAATTCAATTGTCTTTTCTGATGTAATCTTTCATAGCTTTGTTTTGGTCATTAATCGAAGCCAAATGGTCACTGAGCAAAGCCAAATGGTCACTGAGCGGAGCCGAAGTGACACCTCGACTCCGCTCGGTGTCCGAATTAATTTAAAATTAATAATTGACAGCCTGATTATTTTGTAAAAAAATCAGCTACCTGAGTAAAAAATTCCTTAGGCTTTTCCATGTAAATAATATGACCGCATTCTGAACATTCGCTGTATTGGGAATTGTGAAAAATCTTTTGAGCTTTTTTCTGGACATAAGGCGGCGTTAAGCGGTCATGTTCCCCCGCAATGATTAAAACCTGATTCTCTACTTTTTTAAACTCAGGATAAAGGTTTTCAATATTCCGCACATATTTGTCTTCTGATTCTAAAAGCCGCATGAGCGAACTGATCCTGTTTTTATAGCGCTGGTTTAAAGCTTCTTTCAGTTTTGGGATAAAAGGTTCAATAGACCTTAAAAAGTTCTCGCTGAAAAGAGTGGTGTAAAGGCTATCAATCCAAAGGTCAATTAAGCCCATTTCAAGAATCTTTTTTCCCGCTTCTGCCTGATATTGATAAATTTTTTCAGGAGAAATGATAACTCCTGAAAGCACTGCCCGGTTGACACAGGCGCTGTGTTTTCTTAAAAATTCAGCCGCTACAATGGCTCCGAAAGATACCCCAAGGAGATTGACATTTTTTGGATCCAGTTTCAATTTTATCAGAATTGCTTTGAGATAGTCCGCAAATTCTTCAATACTGTAAGGGTTGTTGTCGGAAGTTGATTTTCCCTGCCCCCTGAAATCCCAAAGAAGAACATCAAATTTTTGAAGAACCGGCGGTAGAAACTGATACCATGAGGCTGTTTCCATCGCAACGCCATTAAAAAAAACAATAACCGGGCCGTTCTTTTTTCCGAAATATTCATAATGAATACTCACATTGTTTATTAAAACTTCGCCTGCTTCATCGTACTGCACCATTTTCAACTCCTTAAAACAAAATGAATGGTTTAAAATTATTAAATTAAGTTTTTATAATAATAATGAAAAAAAAATTTTTGTCAATATTTTGTTCTTATTTTTTAATTCCATTAAATTTAAGTCTTCATTAATTCAATTGAGACAAAAACGGATGAATGAAAATTGTTTTGTTAAAAAATATATAGAGAGGAAGAGAAAATGGAGATTTTTTATATTATCATCGGTATTCTGGTTGTTTTAGCAGGGGGCGTAATCTATCTTTACCTCAAAGAATTAAAAAAAAATATCAATTTATTAAATGATAAAAAAAATTTAGAGCTTGAGTTTTCAAAAATTCATACTCTTTATTCAAGTCTTGAAATCAGGTTTAAAGAAAACGATGAAAATTTAAAAAAACAGATAGAAAAAAATCTTTTGCTGGAAAAAACCTGTTCAGGTCTTTCAGCGGAAAAAGAAAATTTTCAAAAACAGGGCAGTCTTCTCCAGGAAGAAAGAGAAAAATTAATCGAACTTTCTAAAAAACATTCTTTTCTTCAATCGGATTATGAAAACCTGAAAAAAAGAGTGGAAGAGGAAAAAAAACAAATTGAAGAGCTTCAGAAAAAATTCAGCGATTCTTTTGAAAATTTGGCCAATCAGATTCTGGAGCAAAAATCAAGAAAGTTTACTGATCTCAATAAAAACCAGTTGGAAGAAATATTAAATCCTTTAAAAGAAAAAATCAAAGATTTTCAGGAAAAAGTTGAGAAAAATCACAATGACGGACTTGAAAAAAATGCTGCATTGTCAACAAAATTAGAAGAAATGCAAAAACTGACTTTAACTCTTTCCAAAGAAGCCGATCACCTGGCAAAGGCATTAAAAGGCGAGAACAAGGCTCAGGGAGACTGGGGTGAAATGATTCTTGAGCGGATTTTAGAAACATCAGGATTTAAAGAAGGGATTCATTATATTTCCCAAGGCAGGGAGCTTTCTTTAAAAGACAGTGATGGAAAAAATCAAAAACCTGACATTATTATTCAGCTTCCCGATCAAAAGCATCTGATTGTAGATTCAAAAGTTTCTCTTGTGGCTTATGAAAAATGGGTCAACGCTGAAAATGAAGAAGATCAGAAAAAAGCATCTCAAGAACTTTTAAAATCAGTTTCAAAGCATATTCAGGATTTATCTTCAAAAGAGTATCAGAAAAACAAGGATTTAAACTCGCCTGATTTTGTTTTTCTTTTTATGCCGATTGAACCGGTTTTAAATATTGTGCTTTCTGAAAATAAAAAGATTTTGGAAGAAGCCTGGAAAAAAAATATTATGATCCTCACTCCCACAACACTCACCGCTACTCTTTGGACCATTAACAATATCTGGAAACAGGAAAACCAAATCCAGAATGTGAAAGAAATTTTTAAAATAGTAGAAGAAATTCATGATAAAATAATTCTTATTTTAGACTCTTTTGAAGAGACAGGAAGGGCAATCACGAAAGCGAAAGAAAGTTACGATGAAGTCTTTAGCCGTTCAAAAACAGGAAAAGGGAACCTGATTTCAAAATTAACCAAATTAAAAGAAATGGGAGTCAGTTCTCAAAAAACAATTCCAAAGAATTTTATAGGATTTGACTCGGATGAATAAAAAAAATTGTCAATAACTTCAAGTCTTTTGAACTGAAATTATTGACAAAATAAAAATCCTTAGAAATGAAGGTCAATTCCTGCTGAAAAGACAAACTCTCTGGATGCATCTAAAAGGTCTGTTGAAGCAAAATCAACATTAATCAGATTTTTAAAAAGACCGAGACGAATCCCTGCGCTGAAAATTCCTCTTTGAGTTTCACCAGCGCCTCTGATACTGCCTTTATGAAGGCGGTATTCGTAGTTGACAAAGTCCAAAATAAGCCCAAAGCTTCCAAATCCTCCAGACCATAAAGTTCTTTCTACACCGATTCCAAAGTCAATGTTATTTTTTTCAGTAAAATCACCGAAAGTTTTTCCAAACATAACGCTTGTCTTTGCCCATCCTTCCCATGTGAAAGCAAGAAAAAGCTGTCCGTTGTCCCAAGAAAGATTGGCATTTGAATTGTGTTGATAATCACCTCCGAAAGAAACTCTCAGTCCTCCGCCTTTATCATCATAGAGTTTATATTTTGCATTAATGAGCCAAGAAGGATCATTGGGATGCTGAATATCGCCGCCGCCGCCGATTTCAAATCTTCCTTGTAAAATCGAAACTGCAAATCGTGGCAGATAGCCTGTTTCATTGGCTAAAAGCATCCAGCTTCCTAAATAAACTGTATTGTCTGACAAGGTATCGCCCGATGGAACCGCAATCAGTCCGCTTGATCCTGTCATAGATACAGTTGTTTCTGCCGCCATTGTCCAAACTGGAATCAGCAGAATCAAGGCAAGTAATATTTTTTTCATATTCCCTCCGAAAATTTTAAAGTTAGAAATATAAAATATAATCATCTTACTGCTTCAAAAAAATTTCTTCCAGATATAAAGCCACCGATTCAAAAGGAATTCCCGTGGCCATAGAGTCAAAAATTCCGATTCCGTCATCGAAAAAAGGACCGGCAATATCCAGGTGTATCCATTTTTTATTTTCCGGGACAAATTCTTTCAGAAAAAGGGCAGCGGTAATCGACCCTCCCCAGCGTTTCCCCGTATTTTTTAAATCTGCTATTTTTGATTTAAGCTGATCTTTGTATTTTTCAAAAAGAGGAAGCGCCCAAGCTTTTTCAGATGTTTTTTCATTGACAAAAGAAGCAAAATCTATTCCTGTTTTTTCATCATTTGAAAACACTCCGTAAATATCAGTTCCAAGAGCCACCATACAAGCTCCGGTCAAAGTTGCCAGATCAATCATCAAATCAGATTCAAATTTTTCACTGTAAATCAATGCATCTGCCAGCACCAGTCTGCCTTCTGCATCTGTATTGACCACTTCCACACTTTTTCCGTTTTTATACTGAATCACATCACTGACTCGATAAGCATTTCCTGAGATCATGTTTTCAGCCAGAGGGATCAATGCGTTGATTTCAATCGGAAGATCGATTTTTTCAATAAGGTGAAGGAGTCCTACAACCGTAGCCGCGCCTGCCATATCTCCCTTCATGTCGAGCATGCTGTCAGTCGGTTTTAATGAAAGACCTCCGGAATCAAAAGTAATTCCTTTTCCGATAAGAATCAGTTTTTTTATGGGATTTTCAGGAATATAGTGAAGATGAATAAAATAAGGAGCTGCTTGAGACCCTTTTCCTACAGAAAGAATACCTTCCATTTTTTCTTTTTCAAGTTTGGCGCTGTCCCAAATTTCTACCTGTATATCAGAATTTTCAAAGACAGCGGCAATTTTTTCCGCCATATCATGAGGGCGGAGGAGATTTGCGGGGAGATCTACCAATTCACGGATCAAATTTCTGCTTTCTGAAAATTGAAAAGCTCTCCGAACAATTTCTGGGGCAGTGTTTTTAATAATGATTTCTTCCAGAGTTCTTTTTTTTGCTTCTTTTTTAAGGTGAAAAGAATAAAAGATTTCAAGAAAAAGACCTTCCAGCAAAAAGAAAGAAAGGTTTTGCTCTATCTTTTCGAAATCAAAAGAAATGGATTTTTCTTTTAGTTTTTCGAAATAAGCCCGAACTATTTTTGTTCCGGTCTGGAGAAGAGAATAGGGGGTTGTTTTATTTTTTTCACCCAGTCCTGCATATATTTTTGTTTCTTTTTCTAAACCATGAAGATAAAATTCATTTTTTTCACCTTTAAAAATCCCTTTTTCGATTAAAAAAGAGGGTATTTCAGGGTCATTTTCATAAAAGAAATAAACATTTAACCCTGATTCTCCCGAATATTTTATTGTCATATTTCCTCCTCATGCGTCTTTATTTTCTTCATAAAAATTTAATGGATTGAGAGAGATAAATAAAATCTTTTATTTTGTTTATCCAAAGTTTCTGTCTAAATTTATAAACGATAAAAAATCTATTGGAGGTTTCTATGCCAAATTTAGAATGGTCTGATAATTTGAAGGTAAATATCTCAGCTATAGATACCCAGCATCAGAAATTAGTTGAACTGGTCAATAAGCTTTTTGATGCGATGAAGATCGGAAAAGGGAAATCGGTAACCGGTGATATTTTAAAAGAACTGGCAGACTATACGGTCTATCATTTTGAAACTGAAGAATCTTTGATGGAAAAATACAATTATCCAGATTCAGATCACCACATCTTGGCGCATAAAAATCTAGTGGATCAAGTTCTTGCTTTCCAGCGAAAATTTGCCAAGGGAGAGATTACCGTTACACTCGAACTTTTTAAATTTTTAAATAATTGGCTGATCGATCATATTGTCGTTGTTGATAAAAAGTTTGGAACTTTTTTAAAAACAAAAAATGTAAAATAATGATTAAGGTTTAATGATGAATGATAAACTCACAGTAAAAATCGATAAAATAGTGTCTGGAGGCTATGGGTTTACCATTCACAATGAAAACGCTGTTTTTATTCCCTTTGTCCTTCCCGGAGAAACGGTTGAAGTCGAGATATATAGAAGAAGGGGAGTTTATTTTGGAAAAATACTGGAAATATTAGAGTCATCCCCCATCAGAAAAGAAGCTTTCTGCCCGCTTTTTGGAAATTGCGGCGGCTGTCAGTTCCAAATGACTGATTATGAAAATCAATTGCAGATAAAAAAAGAAATTATTGAAGAATCTCTCAGGCGGATCGGGAAAATTGAAATCCCTGTCAATCCGATCATTGCTTCAGATAATACCATTCATTACCGGAATAAAGGTTCTTTTCAGGTTTTCGGGAGAGAAGAATCTTTTATCGGCTTTTGCTATCCCGGAACAACAAAACCTTTTGCGATTCAGGAATGCCCTCTCATGGAACATCCTATCAATGAAAAAATCAGAGATTTTCTGGATAACCCTTCTGAAAGGCTGAAACTGAAGGGAATGAAAGCGCTGGTTATCCGGAGTAATGGGGAAGGTCAGACGATTAATTCGACCATTAAAAAAGACAGTTTTTTTGACCGGGTGGCTGATCTTGATTTTATGATTGACGCGGATACTTTTTTTCAAATCAACCGGACTATTATTCCTAAATGGCTTGAATATATTAAAAAACTGATTGTCAGCCATAAAGTAGGAAAAGGTCTTTTGGATCTCTATTCAGGGGTAGGAATTATCGGGCAGTTTCTTTCCCCTCTTTTTGAAAAAGTGGTTGGTCTGGAAGTGAATAAGCGATTGGTAGAAAACGGAAACAAGGTTCTGGAAAGAAATCATATTCAAAATGCTTCTTTTATTGCAGCCGATGCTTCGAGATTTTACGAATACGGATTTTTATACGATACTGTGATTATCAATCCTCCGAGAGCAGGTATCAGTCCTGAAATGACAGCGACTTTGATTCAGGCAGCTCCGCAAGTTATTATTTATTCATCGTGCAATCCGGACACTTTTTCCAGAGATATTAAAGAACTGGGCAATGGCGGTTATAAGATTGACGAAATCCAGCCTTTCGATATGTTTCCTCAGACTCAGCATACCGAAGTAGTAGGTGTCCTTTACCGGTAAATAAAAATTACTTTATTTTTCTTTTATCAAAAATAATCATAATAGAGTCTGTTATGGTGTTTTTCATCGTTTCCATTTTTTCTTTCTGACCGCTTGAAAGTTCATAGGGCCATTTGAAAATAAAAGGAAGAATTCTGGCTAGAAAAAGGTTAAATTCAGGTTCTTTATTTAAAAATCCCGGTTTTAATTCAGAAGTCTGTTCTGTAATTTCTGATAAATTAACCAGAAACTTCATTTTGATTTCAGTAAAATCAAGGTCAATAGAAAAATCAAAGATATCACTTGTTTTTTCATATTCAAAGTTATTGATATATTCCTGGAAAAATCTAATTCCTTCATTATCAAGAAGAGATTCAATGTCTTTGCCTAAGATGACACTTCTTTTGTCGAGTTTTAAAAGATTAAGCGCTTTACTGTTGATATATTTAATTTTAAAATTTGAGTTTAAATTTTTTTTCTCAAGAAGAAGAATCCCCTGATCAATCATATTTAAAGCAACTTTAAATTTTTCCTGTTCAAAGTTCAGTTTCAGTTTTTTGACATTTGAAAAACGGGCGTAAATCCCAAATATTTCTTTCAGTTTCCTGCCCATATATCCAAATTCATCAATATCACGCATTTTTTTAAGGATTCCCACAGTTTCCTCTATATTTTCAAAATCTATTTTTTCAAGAAGCTTAAAGTATTTTTGGCGGCTGTAGAATGAGAGTAGAAAAAATAAAACAAGATTGAGAAGTCCCAGGGCAATTCCTATAATAATAATCATGAAATTAAATTCATTCATAAAATTTTTATATTGAATATCAGGAATATAAGGAATAATTGTCTGGTTATTGGTTACAATAAAAAAAGTGCCGACAGCTAAAACCATGATATCTAAAAACAAAGTAATTCTCATAAAAATATTAATCAGCGAAAAATTTTCTTTTTTCATTTTTTATTTCCTCTGTGTCTGGTATAAAATATATTGACGGTACGCAGCCATATGCTCTTTCAAAGTTTTCGTAAAAATGTGTTCTCCATTCCCTTTATAGACAAAATAAAGATAATCCGTTTCTGCTGGATTCATTGCAGCATGAAGCGATACGGTTCCAAAGCTTGATATGGGGGAAGGAGGAAGACCGGGGTAAAGATAGGTATTAAAAGGAGATTTGATTTTTAAATCTCTATAAAGAAGTCTTTTTTTCTGAATTCCTTTTTTTTCAAATGCATAAATAACGGTCGCGCAGGATTCAAGAAGAATTTTTTTTGCCAGTCTGTTTGTAAAAACAGATGCAATGATTGGGCGCTCTGAGTCTTTTTTTCCTTCTTTTTCAATGATAGAAGCAAGAATCATCACTTCTTTCTGTTTTTCAGGTGAAAGGGTTTTAAAAGATTCTCCCGCTTTCTCAAAAAAAGTATCAACCATTTTAACCGCAAGTTCTTTTCCGCTTATTTTTTTATGAAGAAGATAGGTGGAAGGAAAAAGATATCCTTCGGCGCTGTCAAAGGGAATAAAGTATTTTTTCAGAAAAAGAGGATCGCGGACTGTCTCAAGAAATTCCTGTTTTATTTCTTTAAAATTGGATTTTTCAATCACTTCTCCAATTTCTTCAATGCTGAGCCCTTCAGGGATCGTTAATTTTTCTAAAAATTCTTTACCGCTGGCAAAAATATCCAGTATTTTATCCAGGCGCATAGAAGGCGAAATTTGATAGTAACCGGCTTTGAGATTATAGTTTCGTATTTTCCAGATGATTTTAGCGGCCAAAGGGGAGCGGATGAGTTTTTTATCATAAAGTTCATCGGCTGTAGTGAGAAAAGCGCTTCCTTTTTTAATTTCGATCAAAGTAAAATCATGATTTTCTATCTGAACGGGCTTGGAATTTATTTTCAGCCAGATAAAGAAAGATAAAATAATCAGGAGCAGTATTCCTATCCCAACTGCCAGAAAAATAATTTTAAGTTTTAAAAACTGAATCAATTTTTTCATTTGTTTTCCAAAAATAATCTGTTTACCATTTGTTCCATTTGACAGAAGCTGTTTTTTTAATTAAAAGAATAAAAGCCCCTATGCTTCCTAAGGTAATGAAAAGCCCGGTGTATTCTTCCGCAAAAAATGCTCCGGAGAAAAGCCATTGAAAAAGGGCAAGAGAAAGAATAACGGCTTGAATCAGTTCTTTCCCTTTTTTTAAAAGAATACTGTAATAAATGACTATTCCGGAAGAAACGGCAAGTGATGTGAAGATTGCGCCGATAACCGGAAGAAAAGTAAGGAGATAGGAATTGAGAAGGTAAAAAATAAAAAATCCTATAATAAAAAACAAATAGTGCATAATGTGAAGTTCGACTTCTTTCCCCACAGACATAAGAATGAGGAGTCCTATAAAAAGAATCAGGGAAAGAGGAGCATAGAAAAAAAGTTTTGCTGCAAGTTCTCCATGATTTTCTTTAATATGAAACTCTAAAGCCAGATTTTGCCCTGAAATCAGATTTTCAGCTTTCCATTCTATTCTGCTTTTTCCGCTCATTGAGTCTTGAGTCAGAGGAAGCATGGCTTTATCAGGTATTCTGATATCTGCATAATCTGTTTCAAGCACAGCATGAAAATTTTTTATTTCCAATGATTTTTGAGCCAGAGTATAAATAATTTTTGAAGTCCCCTGAGCGGTATATTCTATTTCAAAAATTTTCATTTGCTGCGGTTTTAATTTTCCATTCCATTCGATCCCGTCTGCAAAATTTGAGTCTTCTTCATATTTTTTCCCGTCGCATAAAACATTGACTCCTGTAAGATTACCTGCATTGCCGGGAAGTTTTAAGATAAATCTGAAATCTTTTTCGATGTTTTTAAAATTTTTAAGCTGAAACTGAGCTTTGAAAACCAATTTAAATCCAGGAAATTTTAAAAATCCTTTCTGCCGGATGCTTGAGTCTGCTTTAATGGTTATATCTTGAGATTCAAATCCCATTTCAGGATAAGTATTGACTATTAGGGTTTCGTATTTATTGGTTTTTGGATTCAGAATCTCGCGGGTTTCTTTTTCCAGGTATCCGAAAAAAGGAGCTTCCTGATAAATTTCTCCGCCCCAAATTTCATTGACTGATTTTAAGCTTCTGGAATAAGATTCACTGTGCCGGGATGAAATCCGGTATCCGATCACAACAGATGCAACGCTGAAAATAACAATAAATAAACCGATCACAAGGTATTTTAAAATTTTAATCATAAAATCAGGTTTTGTGGTATAAATCTTAACAGACATGAAAATAAAAGCCATAAGTACAAGACAAAAACCAAAAAAAGCCAATCCAAAATCCTGCATAGAAAACTCCTTGTTTTATCAGTGTATTTATTTATAAATTTAATGAAATTATGAAATGAATCTTACATTTTTTAATAAATTTTTATCTGTCAAACTAAAAAATTACCGGGAGTATTTATGTTTCATCCTCTTGTTTTTGGAATTTTTCTAACAATCTTTTTCACTCTGATTTCCTGGCTGACTCATGCAAAAGCTTTTAAAATTTTAAATCAGAAGCTTGGAACCAATATTAAAATGGTTTATAAAGATGATAAAGTTGAAATTGCTAAAATTTATGCGGAAAATAAAAAATTGATTCCTATTTGGATCCGAATTTTAAATCTTTTATCTCCGGCTCTTATCCTCTCAGGAGGAGGATTGATTTTCTTTTATTTATATTATCATTAAGACGGTTTTTGATTCATTTTAGAAAAGAATGTTTATATTCAGGATTTTATTTGATTTATGTTTTTTTTTGATTTATAATAAATAATCATTATTTTTTAATTGTTTTACTTATATTTTTTTAAAGGCGTTGCAGTTGAATCAGCTTATCTTTTTTATTTTTATTGTAAATGTTCTTTTCTGGCTGTTTTTTATTTTTTTTAGAAAAAATAGAATTATCCGTTCTTTTGTTAAAAATTTAAACAGTCATTTCTTAGATGATATTTGCGACTGTGTTCTGATTGTGAATCAAAAAGGCAGAATACTGAAAAAAAACCGGCAGGCAAAGTTATTTTTTACCCAATTTATAGATGAAGACCCAAAATATACTGAGAAAATTTTTAATAATTATCATTTTTACAAAAATTATAAAAATAAGCGATTTACTTTAAAAGATTCTTCTAAAGAAATTCTTTTAACTCAAGAACCTCTTTTTTTTCTGGGAAAAAGAGAATATAAAATTATTTTTTTTAAAAATACAGAAAAGGTTTTTGATAATCAAATTCTTCTTCTTGAAAATGAAGATAGAATAAAAGATTTTCTTCAAGATGCTTTTTTTTCTGAGGAAAGTTTTAAAGCAGTATTCGATGAGGCGGCGATAGCTATTGCCATGACAGATCTAGAAGGAAAAATAATATTAGCCAATCAGTCTTTTGCTAGTATTTTGCAAGAAAAAAGGCATGAGCTTCAGTTTAAAAATTTTAAGGATTTTGTTTTTTCAGGGGATCGTCTGATTGATGAAAATTTTTATAAAGAACTTTTAAGCGGAAAGAAAAAAACTTATCAGATTGAAAAGCGTTTAGTCAATCATTCAGGTAAAATAGTTTGGTGTCATATTACCTATTCTCTTATTTTTAATTTAAAAAATCAGCCTGAATCCATTATTCTGATGATTGAAGATGCAACTCAGAAAAAGGAAAATGAAGTTTTACTCTGGGAAAATGAAAAACTTTACAGATCTCTTTTTCAGAATCTGTTTTACGGCGTTGCGTATTTGGAAATTCTGAAAGATGAAAAAGGGATTCCAAATGACATGAGAATGATTGATGTCAATCAAGCTTTTGAAAATCTGACTTATACAATGCGTCAGGATGTGATTGGGAAAACTTTGAAAGAAGTTCTTGAATTCGATCCCAAGAAAGATGAAATTATCCGTTTTTGGCTTCAAATCTATGAAAATATTAATGAATTAAAAAAAGAAATAGAATTTGAATATTTTGCTGAAATAACGCAGAAAAATTATTACTGCTCTGCTTTTATTCCTCAGGAAAACCGTATGTTTATTTTAATTTCAGATGTATCTGAAACCAGAAAAAAAGAAAAAGAATTAAGAAGCTTGTCTTCTTTAATTGAACAGTCTTTTAACACTGTTATTATTACTAATATAAAGTGGAAAATAGAGTACATAAACCCTGCTTTTGAAAAAATTACAGGTTTTTCTAGAAGGGATTTTATTGGAGATTATTTTTATCATTTTCCGTCTGATAAGAATATAAATATTGATTATGAAGAAGCTGTAAATTTTCTTATGAAGGGAAAGACATGGAGTGCGGAAGTCCGGAGCTTGAAAAAAGACGGAACTTTTTTTTGGGAGATGATGTATGTGTCTCCTTTATTGGATGCAGATGAAAAAATGATTCAATTTTCAATTATTAAAAATGATATTACTTATAAAAAATTAGCAGAAGAATCTTTGAGGCAAAGTGAAGAAAAATTAAAAAAAGTTTTTGACACGGCTCCGATTGGAATTGCTATTTTAGATAAATTGGGTCAAATTTTAAAAACAAATCATTTTTTCAATAGAATGTTGGGATACCGTTCAGAAGACTTAAAAAATAAATATGTTTCTGATATTACTCATCCGGAAGATTACCAAAAAGAAGTTGAATTAATCCGGTCTTTAAAAAAAGATAATCTTGTTTTTCAGTTTGAAAAAAGGTATTTAAAAAAAGACGGTACTTATCTTTCGACTCTTATTTACGCAAATAAGATCATCTATTCTGAATCACTTAAGCCTCTTTATATAGCTTTTATTCAAGATTTAACTGAAAAGAAAAAACTTTCAATCCGACTGACAAATTATGAAGAAAAATTCAAAGAATTTTCTGAACTTTTTCCTATGGTTGTTTTTGAAATAGATTTTCAAAACAATAAAGTCAATTATGTGAATATGAATGGTCAGGAATTTTTTGGTTATTCTTTTGACGATATTGTAAAAATAAAACCTATTCTTTTTGTTTCCGAAGAAGATCGAAGAAAAATCAGAAAAAAAATTTTAAAAATGTGCAAAGAACATTTTGCTTTTTCAGAAGAAGTGAAAATGATGAGAAAAAATAAAGAAACAGCCAATATGCTTTTACAAGCGGTTCCTATTTATAAAGAGAGAAAAATACAAGGCATGAGGGGAACTCTGATTGATATCAGCATTCAAAAAGAAAAACAAAGCAAACTGGAAAACAGGCAGATTATTTTAACTGAAAAAATGATTCATCGGGAAAAAGAACTTTCAAAAACCTCTGAACTTTTAAACCGGTATGAAAATCTTTTAAAAGGCATAATTGAAGCGGTAGCAGATCTTCTTTCTCCTGATATTCATCGAGATAAAATTACTTCTGCTTTGAAAAAATTGGCTTTTGCTGCGCAGGTAGATAGAGTTTATATTTTTGAAAATTTTTTTGAAAATGACGAATTGTTTATGACTCAGAGGTTTGAATGGTGTCAGGAAGGAATAGAGCCGCAGATCAACAATCCATTGTTAAAAAAATTATCTTATCGAGAGGGATTTTCAAGATGGATCGATTTATTTCAAAAAAATCAGTCGATTCAAGGCATAGTGAAAGATTTTCCCGAAGAAGAAAGAAAAACCCTTTCTGAACAGGGAATTTCTTCAATTCTGGCAGTACCTATTTATATTGATAATAAAATTTGGGGGTTTATCGGGTTTGACGATTGTAAAAATGAAAGACTTTGGCAGCCCGAAGAAGAGCAGATGCTTATTACGGCGGCGTATGCATTTGGTTCTGCTGTAAATAAAAATAGAATTGAACAGGAGCTTCTTTTTTCTTATCAAAAATTGGAAGACAAGGTAGCCAATAGGACGGAAGATCTTTATGAGATGAACCTCTTACTGAAAAAAAAGACTGATGAATTAAACCATTCCAATCAGGAACTGACTGAATACGCTTCCATCATATCTCATGACTTAAAGCAGCCGCTTCTGACGATCAGCAATTATCTGCAAATTCTGAAAAAGAAAATGACTTCGAAACTGGATCCTAAAACTTCCGAATATATTCAAATTATGATTCGTTCTTCAATTCGGATGCAGAATATGATTGAAGATCTTTTAAAATATTCAAAACTGGATTTCAAGCTGAAAGAATTTAAACTTTTAGATATCGGAAGTATTATTGAAGAAGTGGTCATGGGGATGAAACCCTTTATTTTAGATAAAAAAGCTTTGATTCATTATGAAAAAATGCCGGTTATTTATGCGGATAGAACTCAAATGATACAACTTTTTCAGAATTTAATCAATAACGGCATTAAATTTAAAAAAGAAAACACTGATCCTCGAATTGAAATTGAAGCTAAAAAATTGAATCATGAATGGCTTTTTACTGTCAAAGACAATGGTATTGGGATTCATGAAAAATATCTTCATGATATTTTTCAAATTTTTAACAGAGGCGACAAAAAAGATGATTTAGAAGGAACAGGAGTAGGGCTTGCGGTTTGTAAAAAGATTGTATTATCCCATAAAGGAAAAATCTGGGTTGAGTCTATTTATGGAGAAGGAACAATTTTTCACTTTACTTTATCTGATCAATTAGGAGATGAAAATGAAAATACTTTCTCGTAACTATAAAATATTTTTAATAGAAGACAATCCTGGCGATGTCAGGCTGATCGAAGAGAGTTTTAGAGAGCTCAGCAGTAATTTCGATTTTTTTTCTCAAAAAGACGGAGAAGCTGCTATTCACTATCTTGAAACTCAGCTTCAAGAAAAAAAAGAATTCCCTGATTTAATTTTATTAGATTTAAATTTACCGAGAAAAAATGGATTTGAGGTTCTCAAAGTAATTAAAAATACTGAAGAACTTAAGAAAATACCTGTTATTGTTTTAAGTACATCAGAGTCTGAAGAAGATATTTCTATGGCTTATCATCTTCATGCAAACTGTTATATCAATAAACCTTTGGACTTTGATGATTTTAATAAAATTATCGAGTCAATCGATCTTTTTTGGCTGAAGACTGTAAAACTTCCGGAAAGATAAACCGAAAAATAAAAAGAGGAGGATAAGGATGCAGAAAAAAACGATTAAACTTCTCCTGATCGAAGATAATCCAGGTGACGCTAGAATTGTAGAAGAAAATTTAAAAGATGTTCCAGGCATTGATTTTCTCCTTCAAAAAACAATTCGTTTGGGAGAAGGGATTACGCTTTTAAAAAAAGAATCATTTGATGTTGTTCTTTTAGATCTTTCCCTTCCTGACAGTCAGGGTCTGAATACTTTTATTAAAATGAAGGAAGCTTTTCCAGAACTTCCAATCGTCGTTCTCACAGGATTTGACGATGAAAATCAAGCTTTTGAAGCCTATGGGAAAGGAGTGCAGAATTATCTGATGAAGGGGAAAATTACAGCTAAACTGCTTGGGCATTCCGTTCAATATGCGATTCAAAAAAAGATGGCAATGTCTGAACTGGAAAAAAAATAAAATAATTTTAGGAGTACAAAATGCAAAAATTTGTTTGTGGTATCTGCGGTTTTGTTTATGATCCTGCAAAAGGAGATCCTGATTCAGGAATTGCTCCTGGAACGCCGTTTGAACAAATTCCAGATAACTGGCTTTGTCCGGTCTGCGGTGTCGGAAAAAGCGAGTTTAGTCCAGTTTAATTAAAAAATTCTCATCCTGATGCAGATTCAGGATGAGGTATTTTTTTAGATTTTAGACATTAAATCTGAAAACAACAACATCTCCGTCTTGGAAGACATATTCTTTTCCTTCAATTCTAAACTTTCCCATTTCTTTTGATTTACTGAAACTTCCTTCTGCCTGAATAAAATCATTGTACCCCACAACTTCTGCTTTAATAAAGCCTTTTTCGAAATCGGTATGAATCACGCTGGCTGCTTGGGGCGCTTTGGTTCCTTTCTGGATTGTCCAGGCTCTGACTTCTTTTTCACCCGCTGTAAAATAAGTAATCAGGTTGAGAATCTTATAACCTTCTCTGATAATTAAATTTAATCCCGGTTCTTCCAGCTTGTATTCATGGAGAAGAGATTTTGCCTCTTCATCGGGAAGTTCCTGAAGCTCAACTTCCAATTTGGCACAGAAAGGAACTAAAATAGCATGAAGCTCGTCTGCTTTGATTTTGAGTTTTTTATAAATATCGTTTTCCTGATAGTTGGAAACAGTGACCTCATCCATATTCGCAGCAATAATCATCGGTTTGAAAGTGAGAGGGCGAAGTTCATTGATAAGAGTATGTTCTTCGCCTTCAAGATTATGAAAAAGCATTTTTCCGGATTCCAAAATCGCAAGACATTTTAAAATAAAATCCAATTCTTTTTTCGATTCTTTATTACCCGCAAGAGCCATTTTCTCAATTCTGGATTTTCTTTTTTCAAAACTTTCCATATCTTTGATAATGAGTTCCGTGATAATATCATCTAAATCGCATAAAGGATCTACTTTGCCATGAACATGGACAATATCCGCATCGTCAAAAAGCCGGATAACCTGAAGGATCGCATCTACTTCCCGGATATTGGCTAAAAACTGATTGCCTTTTCCTTTCCCGTCTTTACTGGCGCCCTTGATAATTCCTGCAATATCCACGAATTTAATATCTGTAGGAACTGTTCTTTGAGGTTTGACAAATTTTGCCAATTCATCGAGCCTTTTATCAGGAACAGGAACGACTCCGATATTCGGATCAATGGTGCAAAAAGGATAATTGGAGCTGGCTGCTCCTGCTCTGGTTAAAGCATTAAAAAGCGTTGATTTCCCAACATTTGGAAGACCGACAATTCCGCAAGAAAAACCCATATCTTTACTCTCCAATATAAGAAATTGAACTTTAAATTTAATACTAAAGTTTATTTCCTGTTAAGGATTCTTATTTTTTTATTTTTTGGGAGAGATTTTTTTTGTGGCAGTATTTTTTGTGTTATTTTATTTTCAAGTTTTTCTAACATATCGTTTTCTCATTTGTCTTATTGATCCATTTCTCGTTTTAAATGAAAATCAAAAAAATAATTTATTTGATAATCAGATAGGTGATATAAGCAATATAGAGACTTAGGAAAACACCTCCCTCCCATCGGTCAATTTTTCTTCCCTTGCCTGTGAAAACAAAAATAAAAAGGAGAAGACTTGAAAAAATATTAACCAAAATGTCAAAATGAGATTCTGGCTGAAGAGCCAGAGGATTGACCAAGGCTGAAATTCCTAAAATTAAAAACACATTAAAAATATTAGAACCGACAATATTTCCTACCGCAAGGTCAACATTTTTTTTCCGGGCTGCCATAAATGAGGTAGCCAGTTCTGGAAGTGAAGTTCCTGCGGATATGATGGTCAAAGCAATAATCCGTTCTGAAATCCCAAGGGTTTTTGCAAATCCAGATGCGCCATAAACAATCATTTTGGAACCTGCAACCAGTAAAATAAGTCCTGAGAAGAAAAGAAAAACAGACATAGGAGTTTTATATTCTTTAATTTCAATTTCTTCTTCAAAATTTCCCTGCTTCATCAAATTGAAAATATAAGCTAAAAAAATGATAAAGAGAAAAAGATAGACTATTCCGTCAATAAATGATATTTCTGAAAAAGAGCGTTTTTCAAAAAAAGCGTCATTTGCGGTAAAAAAAATGAGAACAGCGGACATCAGAGAAAGAGGAATCTCGATCCATGTTGTATTGGTTTTAACGGTGAGGGGATAGACAAGGGCAGAGATTCCAAGAATTCCTAAAATATTAAAAATATTGCTTCCTAAAATATTGCCGAGTGCGATTTGCGAAGACCCTTCCACTGAAGCGAAAAGATTGACAACCAGTTCAGGCGCAGATGTGCCGAAAGCAACAATGGAAAGACCAATCACCATATTTGGAATATTATGGCGTTTGGCAATAGAGGATGCACTGTCCACCAAAAAATTCGCCCCATAAATCAAAGGAAAAAATCCTGCGATCAGTATCAAAAAATCGATCATTTTTGCCGCCTTTTTATAGTTTTTAAAAAATCAGGATTTATCTGATTTTTTAAAAATAAAAAAGAACTTGATTGAAATTTATTGAAATATTTGATTCAAGTCAAATAACCAGTGCTCTTAAAGCTGCTCTTCCTATGTGGAATGTTGTTGTTTCAATTTTTTTCAATGACTTCAATAGCCAGTTTTTGATAGCTTTTGGCGCCGATAGAGTTGGGTTCGTAAGTGCAGATCGGCTGACCATAGCTGGGGGCTTCACTGAGTTT
>MIAO01000101.1 GCA_001829155.1 Spirochaetes bacterium GWB1_36_13
CATTTATTTTTCTGAATTAAAAGCATGGCAGTGTTGTTTTCATTCAGGTTTTCTGAATCAATCAGTGAAGAGACAAAAATGACAGTTTCTTCTTTTTTCTTCTGATAAAGCCAGGAGATGAGATAAGAGAGGTAAAATGTTTTTTGTTTTTGAATCTCCGCTGATTGTAGAAGCTGGTCTGGATCCATTGGTTTTTCGGAGTATTTGAAAAGAGAGAAAATATTGGCAAGAAAATTGTCTTCATTGTCGGGGTCAAGAAGCTCTTTCATAAAATAATGAGAAACAGCTTCAATGTTTTCTATGATAAAGTCCAAAGCTTCCTGTTTGGATTTTTTGGTTTCTGCGTATCGGAGCAAATCCAGTTTTTCCAGAATTGTTTCTTGAAAAGCTTCTTTTTTCTTTTCTTCCTCTTCTTTCTTTTTCGCTTCCTCTTCTTTTTGTTTTTCGATAAGAAGCGCTTCTTCCTCTTTTTTTCTTTCTTCTTCTTTCTGAAGAATTTTTTCCTGTATTGAGGCAATTGTTTTCAAGGCAGTGTCTTTTAATTCCGGAGAGATTTTTTTAATCAGCAGGTAGTGAGACTTCTTTTTATTTTTGTAATAAATTTTCAATAAAACTGTTTTTTCATTCTGATCCGCATTTTTCAGTAAAATTTCCTCAAAATAAGAAGTTTCATAGTTTTTTGTCAATTCTTCTGAAAAAAGAAAGAGGGGAAAAACAAGAAAGAGAAAAATTAATATTTTATTCATCATCGGTTTCATCATTTAAACTCTTTTCAAATTCAAGCTGTTTCTTAAAAAATTTCTGATAGTCCACAATTTCAACTCCGAGAAGGCGTTCAAAATTGGCAACTGCCATATTGTAGTTGTAAATCATGGTATAGTAATCTCTTTTTCTCCAATAGATTGAACCATAGGCGCCTTGAGCCTCGTCAATTGATCCTGTGCCGGATTTATACGCATTGATCGACATGAAAAGCCATCGTTTGGCAGCTTTGTACTGCTCATCGGCAAGATCGAGCTTTTTCTTGCTTTCCACCATGTTGTCGTAGGCTTTTTGGACTTCGATTTCCTGAAGATCATAGGCGTTTTTCATCAGTTCCACATCAAACTTGAAAGAATTGAGGTACTGTTCCTGGGCGTTGTTTTTTCTCCAGAATGTAAAATCAAAGTTCATGCCGAATCCCAGTGAGATAGTCCATCCTATTTCAGGAAGCAGGGTTGTTTTCGGGATATAACTTCCATTTTCTTCAAACATTTTATCCTGTTTCCGGTAAACATAGCTGGTGGAAAATAGAAGACCGATATCCGGCCAGTAGGTGGCTTTCTGGTATTCATAATAGTATTTGCGCGCCAGATAGCCGAAATGGGCTTTTTTAAAAGAATAATTGAAGTTTTTCGAAAGCTCCAGATAATCTTCAAAGGGTTTGATCGATAATTCAACCGGGAGGAGGCGTTTGTAAGGCGTTTCGACTGTATCTTCTTTGGATGCGCCGTAAATTGCGCGGATCAGATAATAGGTTTGATTGAGGGAAAGATAGGCATCGGATTCGTGGCGCTGATAGTCATAATAAGCGATTTTCGTACTTTCCAAAGAAGCCCGGGTGGTTTTTCCCTGACTAAAATCGGTTTCTTTTTCAGAAACAAATTTATCGTATTGTTTTAAAACATCTTTTAAAATTTTGTCGATCATAATTTTTGCCAGAAGATAGCCCCAGAAAACCTGTTTCATCTGGTATCGGACATTGGAATCCGTTTCTTCCAGTTCTGCTTTCTTCAGCTCTACTTGGTAAAGAGCTGCCTTTTCGCCGTTCGGAATCTTTCCGAAAGTGTAAATCGGAAGGGTAACGCTTAAGCTGGGAGCAAGGACAATAGACCAGTCTGCCGGAAAGGAAGAATCAATTTTTATGGTGCCACCATCACGGTAAATGTAGGGTACATAACTGAATCCCAACCCTCCGCTTATGCTTGGAAGCCTCCTGTAATCTACTTCTTCTTTTTGGAGAATAACATTAGAAAGTTCAAACTGTTTTCTTTTTAAATCAGGATAAATCAGACTTCCCCTTTCAATCAGGGTCTCAAACTCAATCTGATAGGTTTTTGAAAAAAGAAAATTGCTTGTTATTATATTTAATAAACAGATAAGAATAAATTTTTTCATATTAAAATTTGAACCTTAAACCTTTTAAACACTATAAAAATTAATAAATCTTATCGGAAAAACAGAATAAAAAAGGAAAAAAAATGTTTGAAAAGCTTCCTCCTTTATTTTTGGAAAGAGTAAAAAAAATCTTGAATGAAACTGAATTTGAAGCTTATCGGGAATCTTTTGAAAAAACCTTTATGCCTTCACTCAGAATCAATTCTTTGAAAATCAATGAAGAAAATTTTTTCCGTTTTTTTTCAAAACCTGAGAAAAAAGTCAGCTGGGCAGAAAACAGTTTTTTTATTGACCGGAAAAGCGTTTTTACAAAAACTCCTTTTTATCATGCGGGGCTTTTTTATATTCAGGAAGCTTCCTCCATGCTTCCGGCCGAAATTCTGAACCCGAAACCCGGGGAGATCGTTTTAGATGCCTGCGCTTCTCCCGGGAGCAAGACAACCCAGATGATCGCAAAAATGAAAAATCAGGGGGTTTTGATTGCCAATGAGTTTCAGCATGACCGGGTAGGACGGCTGATTGAGAATGTGAGCCGGTGGGGAGCGAAAAATACGGTGATTACGCATCAGCCGACTTCTTCTTTCAGCAGTATGGTTCATTTTTTTGATAAAATTCTGATTGACGCGCCCTGTTCGGGGGAGGGGATGTTTCGAAAAGACGAAGAAGCAGTGCGCTGCTGGAGTCTTTCCAATGTGAAGACCTGCTCTTCTACGCAAAAAAAGATTTTACGGGATTTGATTCCAGCTTTAAAACCAGGCGGAACACTGGTTTATTCCACCTGCACGCTGGCTCCGGAAGAAAACGAAGAAAATGTGGACTGGATTTTAAAAACTTACCCAGGGCTTTTCGAACTGGAGGAAATTTATTTTGGAAAACCGGGAATCACTGAGTTTGAAAAAAATCAATACTCGCAAGAAGTGAAAAAAACCAGAAGAATTTTACCTCAAGTAGAAGATTCAGAAGCGTTTTTTGTGGCAAAACTTGTAAAAAAGGATGAAAAAAAAGAAATAAGCCCTTCTTTGAGCCGGAAAAATGCTTTTATCAGACAGCCGAATAAAAATCTGGTCAGAAGTTTTCAGGAAGAGATTAAAATAAAAAATCTGGAAAATCTTTTTCAAATAGGCTATAGAGTATATTCATGGGGAAATCTGGATGAAAATACTGTTTTACCGGTTCTTCCATTAATCCGGCCTGTTTATCTCGGGATTCTGGCAGGATGTGAGAAAAAGAACAGAATAGAGCCCGAATATCCTCTTGCGCTGAGTTTTTTGAAAGAAGAACTTGAAAATAGTGTCTCAATCGAACTGGATGAAGAAAATACGGTTCAATATTTAAGGGGAGCCGAGCTGAAAACCGATAATCTTACAAAAATCCCTTCAAAGGAAGGATTTCAAATAATAACCTATCAAGGATATCCCATCGGCTGGGGAAAATTGAAGGAAAAAAAAATAAAAAACTTATTTCCTCATAACCTGCGGAATAAAATTTGATTAAAGACGAAGAAGGAGAATCTCTCATGAAAAAACTTGGTTTCATCCTGTTTATTTTAATTTTTCCCTGTTGGGTTTTCGCATCCGATTTTCAATGGAATGTAAAAGCCGGAGCCTATAACCGTGTTATGGGTGAAAGCAGCAATATTCTCATATCTTTTAAACCTTATGCCAGTTTTTTAGATTTTTATGCAGCCTTGGATCTTGAATTTAATTTTGAGCCCAGCGGGGCGATCAAACAGTCGGACTGGAATTCAGCAAGAGCATGGATTGAAAAAATCGGATTTTTAGGGTATGGGGAAAAAGATGAAATGCCGGCTTATTTCCGGTTTGGGGCGATCAATGATTTTTCAATCGGATACGGGATTTTAGTCAACCGGTTTAACAATGATGTTTATTATCCCGCAAGAAAAAAAGCGGGGTTTATCGGCGGGTATGATTTAGGCTATACCGGGCTTGAGCTTTTTGTTGAAGATATCATTGATCTTGATTTTTTTGGAGGAAGGCTTTTTATGAGACCCCTTTATGGAATCGAAAATAAGGATATTCCTGAGTTTCTTTTGAGAAAGTTTGTTTTCGGATTGAGTTTTATCACCGATACCGACCCTTTGGATCAGGATAATGTAGCCGGAAACTATGTTCTTTCAAAAGACGACCCTGATTCTACTCCTGTCAGAGCATACGCAGCGGATATCAGCCTTACTTTTCTTGAAACTGAAAACTATTCAGTCAATAATTATATTCAGTATGGGGATGTCCAGAAAATTGGAGCCGGTTTCGGCTATGGATTTACAGGAAAAGTTTTTGGTTTTCTGGAATATAAGGGGGAATTTAATTACAGCTGGGGAGGCTTTACCCCTTTTTATTTTAACTCTTTCTATGATGTCAGAGAGATCCGCAGTATGAAGTTTTCCGATTCCGCACTGGCTCCCAACGGCTGGGGGTATATGATTGGATTTTATGTCAATCCCTTTAAAAATCTTTTTAAGGCAGGGGTTGAGTTTTCGGATAACGCGGGGGAAAAACCTCTTTTAAATCTTTACCTTTATTTAAAACCGGGTCTTGTGAAAAGGCTTTATATCAAGTTTAACTATCAAAGACGGGATATCACAGGGATTGTAACCGCATTGGATATGGAATCGACGGGCAGCAATGTTTTAATGCTGGTTGAAATTGGATATGAAATTACTCAGAATGCATCGGTTGGGTTCAGGTATATTAAGAATTACAGGGAACTTGACGGGGTTAATAGAGAAGAAGGCTTGACAGAGATTCAGACCAACCTGATGTTTTAAAAGAGGAGGACTCCCTTGAAAAAGATTTTTATTTTATTGCTCATAGTTTTTCCGACTTTGCTGACAGCTGGAAAAATCCTTCAAGTTGATTTTATTTTAGGAAAAGTACAGATCAAAAAATCCAAAGAAGTTTCTTATCAGGAATTGACAAAAGATATGACCATTCAAGCGGGAGATGTGGTTCGAACCGGAAAATCCTCCATGGTAAAACTGGTTGAGCCTGATGGTATCCGCCTGGTTATGATGGAAAATTCCACTTTGAATCTTTCTGTTCTGGAAGAAGAAAAACGGGATATACAGCTTTTAACGGGGGATTCTGAGTTTAAAGTATTGAAAGGAAAGAATTTAAGCGTTCGTACTCCCTCTATGGTGGCGGGGGTTCGGGGTACTCTTTTTAAAGTATCGGCTAATTCCGAGGGAAAAGAAAAAGTGGTGGTTTATGAAGGAAAGGTGGAGGTGACAAGTCCTTTTTATCCCGATAAAGAAGCGGTTATGGTCGAAGAAGGGAAAAAACTGGAGTGGCTTCCTTCAGAAGAAGTGCTTTCAAAAGATTTAATCCGGAATGCGGATGATCTGGATCTGGAATTTCAGCTGGCTGAAAATACCCCCATGCCGAAAGAAAAGGAAAATCCAAATGCTTTGAAGATGCAGGAAGCCGCAGAGCAGGAAGTGGATCAGGGTCTTCAGACAGCGGATGAAACAAATAATGACCAGAAGAAGATAGAAGAAAAAAAAGAAAAAGCGGAAGCTTTGAAAAAAGTGGAAGAAGAAAAACAGAAAGTGGAAGAAAAAAATAAATGGTTTAAACTCTTTCAATTTACAGTGGGAGGGACGAAAAAAAACGGTTATTATTACCACTCGATTGTTTATATGCCGGAAATTAATCTTGGGGAGTGGATACGGGTCGCTTTTTATCTGTCCGTTCTTTATGACGGGCATTCCAATTTTTATTCAGTAAAAAACTGGGGAAATTACGATGAATGGAATTTTAAAGATGAAAAAGATGTAACCCATGATCTTTTGTTTAAAATTAAATATTTTAAAATCAAGGAAAGAGGAGATATTTTCTATGTTTTCCTTGGAAATTTGGAAGATGTCGTCATTGGAAGCGGTTTTATGGTGGATGGTTTTGCCAATTCTCCTTTGTTTCCGGTTCAAAGAATTATGGGAGCCGAAGGCGGTTTTGACATGGGAATGGCGGGGCTCTCGCTTTTTACCAATGATGTGTATAATCCTGAAATTATGGGCGGGCGGTTTTTTCTGCGGCCGCTTTTTGGTGTGCCGATTTTAGGGAGTGTTCAGATCGGGTTTCAAGTTGCGGCAGACAAAAATCCTCTCAATAATTTCAGCAACCCTACTTTTTTTAATATTGGGGTTGATTCGGTATTTCCTATCTTTGGGCTGAAAGCTTTCGGGCTTTCCATTTTTGGAGATGTAGCCAAGCAGGGGCTTTATTATAAAGATTGGGATTCCAGACCTGCGGATCTGGCAGACGGAACTAATTTCAGCCATTTTCATATTAATGACAACTATGCGGTTTCCGTTGGAGTCAAAGGAAATATTACCCAGTTTTTTGACTACGAAGTGCGTTATTCCTATCTTCATTCCGGTTTTGTAGCGGATTATTTTAATAAATTTACCATAATCAGCCGTCTTGAAAAAATCACCCGGGTCATGACTCCGAATCTGGGAGATGTGAATGCCGGGAAAATTATGCTGGGAACGAAACTGGATTTTCTGGAAGCGAAAATTGGCTATTATACTGAAATAGGCGCTTTAAAAAATGACAACCGGGTTATTTTTCATCTGAAAACGCAAAAAGATTTTCTTTTTAATTTCTGGTTTGAACTGGACTATGAAAAAAAAGATATTGCAAAAATATTTAACAGCAGCACTGCTTATAAAGATCAGGCTGTGCTTGACTTAAAGGTAGGGTATCAGATGGCGGATATCGCTTCTTTAGTGGTCAGAAAGCTTTTCAGCTATAATGATAAAGGAGAGCAGGAATCTTATCTCTTTGTCCAGACCGATATTTCTTTTTAAAATTAAGGAGCTTTTATGATCCAACTGCCTATTCATGATCCTGTTTTAATCTTTTCAATCGTCATGCTGATTGTATTGATTGCGCCTCTTTTGGCAGAAAAATTAAAACTCCCCGGCATTATCGGACTCTTGTTTTTTGGAGTTTTATTTGGTCCCCATCTTTTTGGGATTCTGGAAAGGGACAAAACTATTGAGCTTCTCGGAACGATCGGGCTGCTTTACATCATGTTTCAGGCAGGGCTTGAAATTAATCTCGGAGAGGTCAAAAAAAACAAGCACCACAGCCTGATTTTTGGATTTTCGACTTTTTTAATTCCTCTCTTTCTTGGAATTCTGGGAGGATATTTTATTTTAAACATGAATCTGATGGCTTCGATTCTTTTAGCAAGCATGTTTTCATCCCATACCCTTTTGACCTTTCCCATTGCCAGTAAAATGGGTCTTGCCAAAAACAGGGCAGTAACAGCGACCATCGGCGGGACGATTATCACCGATACCTTCGCCTTTTTGATACTCGCTGTCGTTGTTGGAGCAAACCATGGGGAACTCAATCTTTTTTTCTGGACAAAATTGATTGGGCTCATGATTTCTTATTCTTTTGTAATTCTATTTTTTCTTCCTAAAATCAGCGGATGGTTTTTCAGGCATTTTTCATCTGAATCAGGGATTGAGGAATATGTTTTTGTCATTACCGTGCTTTTTATAAGCGCTTATTGTTCTCATTTGGCAGGTTTTGAACCGATTATCGGAGCTTTTTTGGCAGGATTGACATTAAACCCCTTGATTCCGGAAAAAAGTATCTTAATGAACCGGATTCAATTTGTAGGCAACTCGCTTTTTATCCCTTTCTTTTTGATTTCGGTAGGAATGCTGATTAATCCGGGCGTTTTTTTGAGCGGATTTGAAACTCTTAAAATTTCTTTGGTGATGATTATTATTGCTATTCTATCCAAATGGATTGCCGCTCATTTTTTTGGAAGAATCGTACATTTTAAAAAAGAGGAAAAAAACCTTATTTTCGGTCTTTCGGTCAATCAGGCGGCAGCGACTCTGGCAGCGGTGCTGATTGGTTTTCAGGTCGGTATTTTCAGTGAAACTGTACTGACAGGAACAATCATGATGATTGTTGCCACCTGTTTTCTGGGCGCTGTTTTGACTGTGAAATATTCCAAGGAACTGGTTATGAAAGGGAAAGAATCTTTTGATCTTCCAAGCGGCAAAACTTTGGACAGAATTTTAATTCCCTTGAAAAACCCCCACAACTTAAACCATCTCATGGATCTAGCTTTTTTTCTCCATCCCAAAAACAGCCACGAACCTCTCTATCCCCTGAATGTTGTTATCGAAGGTTCGGATTCCGAAGAAGAAATGATAGCGGGTGAAAGCCTTTTGACCAAAGCAGTCTCCCGTTCTAATTCAGTTTCAAAAGAAACAATCCCCCTTATCCGTATTGATATCAGCGTGGCAGGAGCTATTTTAAAATCAGTCAAAGAACAAAGAATCTCCAAAGTCATTTTAGGATGGAATGAATCCTCAGATTTTCAAACCAATTTATTTAACACCATACTCGATCAGTTTATCAAAAAAAGCAGTGAAATGGTGTTTATTGCCCGGATTTTTCATCCGATCAGCCTGGCAAAGAAAATTTTTTTAATTATTCCCTCTTTTATGACCAAGCAAAGCGGTTTTCAAGATTCTTTGGGAGTATTGATTCATTTTTCCCTTTCCATCACTGCCAAGATTATTTTTATTACAGATGATAAAACTCTGGAAGAAATTAAAAATCTTGTTGAAAAAAAGCATTCAGGTTTTCCTTTTGAATGGATTCTGGTGAAAAATTGGAAAAATGTTTTTGATATGCTTAAAAATCAAGCCGAAAAAGAAGATCTTTTGATTCAGATGCTTGCCAGACAAGGCGAACTGGCTTGGAAATTTCATTATTACAGGATGGCTTATAAACTCAAACAGAATTTTCCGGTGCACAATATTATGGCGGTTTATCCTTACTGTAATCTTGAATATTTAATAGAAGAAAAGAATAGAGAGGAAAAGGATTCTCTTCTTAAAACAGCCAGTATTTTAGACACGCTTCCTGAAAAGAATTTTTTTCTTCATTTTCCTGAAAACAGAGTGGAAGCGCTCTTATCTCAAATCAGCCAAAGAGACTTTCCGTCTGTTTATGAAGAAATCTACTCCCAGCTGACAGCGATTTTAAATGAATACCCCGCAGAGCTCACAGACGAAATCGTTCTGATTCATATTCATACCTATCATGTGTCTGAATATCAGGTTTATCTTGCCTCCCATAAAGAATCGTTTGTTTTGGAATCCCTATCAGCAAGACCTAAAATCATTTTTATTCTCTTTTCCCCGAAAGAAAAATCTTCTGAAAGCCATTTGCAGATGCTTTCTGAAATTGCAAAGCTCTCAATGCAGAAAGAACTTTTGGGCAAACTCTTACAATCTTCAAATTATCTAGAATGGTTGGAAAATAAAAATAGGGGATAAAAACTTAGCATTAAGGAACGAGTTTTGATAAATTTTAATTCAAAAGAAAAAGCAAATGCAAAATGAGATTATATTAACAATAAAGACTTAAAAAATAGGGAGCATTTATGGGATTTTTTAAAAAGAAAAAACCGGAAGAAAAATCGCTTTACGAAGATTTAAAACAGACCAAACTTTCTCTGGGCGGAAAAATAAAAAAACTCTTCTCAAGAAGTAATTTTGATACTGAATTTTACAATGAACTTGAAGAAGCTTTGGTTATGGCGGATGTTTCAGTTGAAACAACCATGGAACTGATTGGACTTCTGAAAAAACAGATAGAAAAGCAGAAGGGGAAAATCACCAATAAAGATTCGATTCAACTGCTGGAAACCATTATTGAGTCTCTTCTTCCTGAAAATAATTTTGATGTGGATGAGAAAAAGCTGAATATTATTTTTGTTTTTGGAGTAAACGGGGTAGGAAAAACCACTTCTATTGCCAAGCTTGCCAATCTTTTAAACGAGCAGGGGCTTTCCATCATTATTGCGGCAGCGGATACTTACCGGGCAGCGGCAGTGGAGCAGCTGGATATCTGGAGTCAGAGACTGGGGGTTCACTGTATTAAACACCTTGGGAAAAGCAAGCCCTCAGCCGTTATTTTTGACGCATTGGACGCTGCCTTGTCGCGGAAATCTCAGGTGCTGATTGTTGACACGGCAGGAAGGCTCCATAATAAAGAAAATTTGATGGATGAGCTGAAAAAACTCAATAAAATCATAGCAGACAAAGCGCCTGAGGCAAACCGCTACAATTTACTGGTAGTGGATTCTAATACGGGGCAGAACGCTGTCCAGCAGACCAAAAATTTCAATGAAAGCGTGGGGATCAACGGTGTTTTTCTCAGTAAGATGGATTCTACGGCAAAAGGCGGAATTGCGGTTACTCTGGCTCATCAGATGAATATTCCTGTGGCTTTTATCGGGACAGGAGAAAAAGCTTCCGATATCCGTTATTTTGAAAAAAATATTTTTGTTGAATCGATTTTTGAATAGGACTGAAAAATGAAAATTCCGATTGACCCGAAAATAAAAGGCTTGATTTTTGATATTGACGGCACTCTGGCTGATACCATGCCTTTACATTATGAAGCATGGCAGGATGTAGGGAAAAAATTTGATTTTGTTTTCCCCGAAGATTTTTTTTATGAAATGGCAGGGATCCCTACCTGGAAACTGATTGGAATCTTTAATGAAAGGTATGGATATAGTCTTGAAAAAGAATTAATTACGAAGGAAAAAGAAAACGCTGTTTTTGAAAAATTAAAAAAAGCAAAACCGATTCTGCCTGTTGTTGAGGTTGTTTGGGAGTATTTCGGAAAACTTCCAATGAGTCTGGGAACAGGCGGAAAAAGAAAATTTGCTTCTCTGGTGATCGAATCCATTGGATTAAAAAATTATTTTGATATTTTAGTCTCATCTGAAGATGTAGAAAATCATAAACCCTTTCCCGATACTTTTTTAAAATGCGCCCAGCTGATGAAAATAGACCCGAAGGACTGCCTCGTCTTTGAAGACGGGGAACTGGGGCTTGAAGCGGCTGCCAGAGCGGGGATGCAGTCTGTGGATATCAGAAAGTATTTAAAAAAATCCTAAAAACATCTGAACAATTTTTCAATACTATGAAAATTTGACAAACAGGTTAAATATTTTATCTGTAAAAATATTTTCTGAGGCTAAAAAATTGAAAATTAATCTCTTATTAGAATGCGCTCAAGTTTCTATAAAACATAACTGGATTCATAAAAAACAAAATTCGGAGTTGTGCCAGAAACAACAACTGTAGCGGAATAATGATTTTTTTCTGATATATCCTTAATATTCCATCGAATTTCTTCTTCATTTGGTAATATCAGTTCAGGTGTCTTCTTTGACTTTACAGATACAGAAAAATCTTTCAAATCCATTTTCAAACCTTTGCCTTTTGCTTTTACATATGCTTCTTTACATGTCCAGATATTAAAAAGAACTTGATTCATTTTGTTTTTCGGAATTTTTATTATTTCATTTTTTTCTATTTCAGTAAGATAGAAATCTAATAGTTTTTCAGAAAAATTAAAATTTTTAACTAATTCAATGTCAACACCTATATTCTCATTTAAAACAAATCCTAACAAAATAAGATTTTCCGAATGAGCTAAATTAAATTTCAGGTGTTGGTGTTCAAGCTTTTTTAGTTCTAGTTTTCCATGGTTATTAGTTGAAAAGCAGATATTGTTTAAATTCTCATTTAAATATTTTGAAAGTAGAATTCTCAATAAACCATGAGAGATGATAAAAATCATTTTATCTTTCTCAAAATAAAATCTTTCGCAGCGCTCTTGCTCTTCTATTGACAATATATCTTTTAAATACAATAATCTAGTATAATCTTCTTTGCTAACCACATTTCTCCAAAGATGAACTTCTTTTTTTTTCAATACTCTATTTTCGTTTGGTTTTACCCAAGATATTGATTTCATTTTAAACAATTATTTAGCATTAATCATATGCTAAACGGGTTTTTTCATCAGTAATCACATTTTGAATATATTCTTGCCATTTAGCAGATTCCCATGTTTTCAGCTGTTTATGCTGCAGATAATAGTTTTGAGGAATCGGATGGGTTCCTATTACAACTCCCAATCCATATTTACTGGTGATAAAATCACAAAAATGCTGTATTCTGGGACAAGGAGGATAACCAACTACTAACCCAGTTGCCAAATGAATCACTTCTGCTCCATTTTTTTTCATTTCTGCCGGAGAATATTCAATATTACCTCCAGGACATCCTCCACATGTCGTGTATCCTACAATTTCGACATCCTTCTCATCTTTGTATAAAGCAAAGGCTCCTTCTCTATTTTTTAGTGCTCTTAAACATTTTCCCCCAGCACAAGTATGATAGCGATCACAAATGATAATACTTATTTTTTTCATTTCGTTTCTCCTAATTTGTTAAATGTTGATGAGTTTATTTAGATACTAAATTTACTTCTTTTGTCTTTGTGAAAATCATAAAAAACAATAATGATAAAAGCCATTGTTACTATTCGGTATTCTGACCCCGGGGTTTTCGGTTGACTGACCCCCTAAAAAGATAAACAAAAATTAACTAAAA
>MIAO01000102.1 GCA_001829155.1 Spirochaetes bacterium GWB1_36_13
AAGTTAATCCGCTTGCTCGATAGTCCCTTTAATTCTCAAACTATTAAGGAATTAGCCTCATGTTAGCAAAAAGTGTTCCGCCCACTATTGATAAAAAACAGTTTAATATGCTTTCTAGTTGAAAATAAAATTCATATAAAAACTATTCTTGCTCACTGGAATAATTTGCTTTCTTCTAAACCTAAGTTAAAAAATAAAATTTTAAATGACACCTTTTATATTTTTTTTGATTTAACATTTATTTCAACAAAACAAAAGAAAATAATAGAACAAAATTTAAAATTTGAATGGGTAAAAAGTTCCGCTCATTCGTTCTATAGAAATCTTCCTGAAGATCAAAAAATCGTTTTAGACAACCTTGTAGATAATTTTGAATTTCTAATAACAAACAATGATTTTGATTTCAACCCTGCTTATCTCAAATTGAGAAATTATTGTTTACAACTTATTTATGAGAATCTATATCAACTTTAACAAATAATCATTGACCGTCTTTTTTCATTTCAAGGTATTGATTGTATTCTTCATCCGCCAGATCATATAATCCATTATTTTTATAAAGCATTGTTTTGAGCAGTACCCTCATTTTAGCGTCATTGCAAAAAAAACTATAAAAAGGCTGGATTTCAATTGACTGATCTTACTGATAAAACAGGAAATGAGTCAAAGAATATTATCCTCTGACTCTAAAATAAGATTGATTTCTTTTAAGATTTTTAAGAAGCCGCAGACTCTTTTTTTTGAGTGTCGAGTAAGATTTGAAGGGCGGCAACCGCTACTTCTACTTGTTTTTCATCCGGTTCTTTTGTGGTGATTTTTTGAAAAAAGAGCCCTGGAAGAGCCAGAAAAGAAAGGCTTTTTCCTATCCAGTTGCCTTTTGCCGAGAGTTTTAAGACTTCATAGCTGAAAGCTCCTAAAACAGGCAGTAAAACGAGGTGGGAAAGAAAAATGATAATTTTATAGAAAGCAAAAGAAAGATTTAATACACCCGGAAAAAGAGTTTTCAGAACAGGCGGCACAAGAGAAAAAAGAAGAATGCTCACAAAAATCAACAGAAAGACAAAAGATGTCCCGCAGCGTTTATGAAGAGTCGTGAATTTTTTTACATTTTCATAGTTTAAGCTAAGCCCGTCTTCAAAAGCATGAATCACTTTGTGTTCAGCCCCGTGGTATTGAAAAATTCGCTTCACATCTTTGATAAAAGAGATTCCTAATACATAAAGAGTAAAGATACTGAGCCGAATTCCTCCGGAAGCAAGATTAAAAAGAACTGGATGCTCTTTTTCGGAAAGATTAAAAAACTCAATCAAAAGATTGGGAAGAACTATAAATAACCCAACCGCTACTAGAATTGAAAATAAAACTGATAAAGAATCAAGAATACTTTTTTTATCTTTTTTCTCATTTTCAGGCTTATCTTCCATTTTATCAGCAGACCACTGAAGAGATTGATATCCAATCTGAAGATTTTCTATCAGCGCTTTCACGCCTCTGAAAAAAGGTTTTTTAAAAATAGCGCGACTTGGTTTAATCTGTTTGATAACAGTTTCTATCTCAGCATTCGGAAGCCTGACAGCAATCGAATAACGATCCTTGTCTCTCATCATCACACCCTCGATCACAGCCTGACCGCCAATGTGAGTAGGATTTTTCTGATTTTGAATCAAAAGCAATATTTTCTTAAACATGAAGATTCTCCGATGATAATTCAATTGATAATTCAGAAGATAAGTCTGTCCATTCTTGCTGGATAGCTTTTCTGGACAGACAATAAAAGGAAATTAAGAAAAAATTATTTTTTTGCTTCTTCTTTGGTTTCGTCCATCTTTGCCATGAACTTCTGGTATTTTTTGTTGAACTTCTCAACTCTTCCTGCTGAGTCGATCACTTTATGTTTACCAGTAAAGAATGGGTGGCATTTGCTGCAAATTTCCACTGACATGTCTTTAACAGATGAACCGATTTCTATGACATTTCCACAGGCGCAGTTTATCTTTGCATTAAAATAATTTGGATGAATTTCTTTTTTCATTCCGTTGACCTCTATATCTGAAATTTAAGTAAATATAAATTTAGTTATAAAATTATTTTTTTCCAAATTTTCTAATCTATTATTGAGACCAACCGATAAAAAAAAGATGAAATGAATGAGGAATAGTTATGGACAGTTATTTTATAAATGGCGGCACTCCCCTTTACGGAACAGTGGAAATCAGCGGAGCAAAAAACTCAGCCCTGCCTATTTTAGCCGCAAGCCTTTTGACCGACGAGACATGCACAATCAGCAATGTTCCTGATTTAAAAGATACCCGCACCATGTTTCTTCTTCTGGAAAAACTCGGAAAAAAAGTCAGTTTTGAAAAAAACACGGCTTTCATTGAAAGCACCGATAGAAAAGAAACCCTTGCTCCTTATGAAATTGTGAAAACAATGAGAGCCTCAATCTGTGTTTTGGGACCTCTCCTTTCCAAATACTTAAAAGCACAGGTATCTCTTCCCGGCGGATGCGCAATCGGTCCCCGTCCGGTAAACCTTCATATTAAAGCAATGGAACTATTGGGCGCTCAAATTGATGTCCAAGACGGCTATATCTACGCCGAAGCTTCTAAACTGAAAGGAACCAAGATTACGCTTCTTGCACCGGGAGGCACCACTGTTTTAGGCACAGCCAACGCAATGATGGCAGCCGCTTTGGCAGAGGGAGACTCGATTATTGATCCTGCGGCAATGGAACCGGAAGTAGTGGATCTCGGGAATTTTCTTATTTCCATGGGAGCCAGGATTGAAGGGCTGGGAACTTCTACCATCCGTATCAAAGGAGTGAAAAAACTCAAGGGAACCACTCACCATGTTATCCCGGACCGCATTGAAACCGGTACTTTCATTACCATGATTGGAGCGGCTGGAGGCGAAATCGAGATTAAAAATATTATTCCTGAACATATAGAAAATATTTTAGAACCCGCTTTAGAAGCCGGGCTTAATATTAAAGTTTTTGATCAATCTTTAATCGTAAAAAAAGATCAGGTTCTGGGCGGCATCGAACTCAAAACCCAGCCCTACCCCGGATTTGCAACCGATATGCAGCCCCAGTTCATGGCAATGTTATTGACAGCAAAAGGACTCAGCATTATCACTGAAAATATTTTTGAAGACCGTTTTATTCATGTGGGAGAGCTTCAGAGAATGAACGCCAGTATCCGGATCGAAAAAGGCAGTGTCGCTGTCATAAAAGGGAAGGATTTTATCAACGGAGCCCCTGTCATGGCATCCGATTTACGGGCAGGAGCAGGACTGGTGGTAGCCGGACTCTGCGCCAAAGGAACAACGGAAGTACAAAGAATTTACCATATTGAAAGAGGCTATGAAAAATTTGAGGAAAAAATCAGAAAAATAAACGGACATATTGTAAAAAAAGCAAAAAGCAGTTAGTTTCTGAATGAGAAAAAAAGGGGGGGAAGCATGAAAAAAAAATGCTGCTGTTATTCCATGCTGCTGGATTCAAGGTCAGATGACACAGAAATGATGAGTTTTCATCTTTCCAAAAGCATTCCCCCTGATCTAAAAAATACAGTTTATTTTTTAACTTATTTGATTTTTTCGCATCTGGTTTATGAAATCAGCAATAATTGATACATTGAGAGCAAATAAATCAATAAAAAGATTGCCAGAGGAGGCAGAATGAATCTAGGGATTTTCAGCGCAGCATCCGGAATGCTTGCGCAGGCACATAAAATTGATGTTATAGCCAATAATCTGGCAAATGTCAATACAACCGGTTTTAAAAAAGATGAGGTTCTTTTCAAAGCTTTTCCTGAAAGGCTGATGGCAAGAGTTTATGATAATGTTGTGAAGATTCCGATCGGTTCTTATGACATTGCCCCTATTGTGGGCAAGATGGGGACGGGTGTTGAAGTCAACAATGTTTTTACCCGATTTGAAAAAAGAGACGGCGAGGCGATTATTCCTTTCAAAAAGACTGAAAACAAGTTTGACCTGGCTCTCGATGGAGAAGGTTTTTTCACAGTGCAGACGGATCAGGGAGAAATGTACACGCGGGCAGGCGCTTTCACAGTCAATCAGGATGGTTATCTGGTGGACATGAACGGATTTTTCGTAATGGGAGATAAAGGTAAAATAGAAGTCGGACAGGCGGATTTCAAAGTGGATGAAAAAGGAGTGGTCGCTGTTAAAGACGATCTTAGCGCTGAATGGAGAGAAACAGACACTTTAAAGATGACTGATTTTTATGATAAAAGGGGATTGGTAAAAAAAGGAAAAAATTATTTTACCGCCACCGACGAGGCGGGAGAGAAGAAAAATCCTGAAGATTTGAAAATCCTTCAAGGCTGGCTGGAAGGCTCCAATGTCAATCCTGTGCTTGAAATGACCCAGATGATAGAAGTTCAAAGAACTTATGAAGCCTGTCAGAAAGCAGTTCAGGCAGAGGATCAGATTTTAGGGCGGGCTGTCAACGATATTCTGAAAACTGTTTAAGTTTTTTATTGGAAATTTGTTATTTTTTAATAGGGAATGCCCCTGAATAATTAATTATTATAATAACAAATGAGAAATGAATTATGAAAAAGTTTTTATTAATCGTTTTCCTTGCCTTTTTTTATACTTGTGCCCATGCGGGCTATCTTTCTGTCATGGGAAATTATTCTTCTATGGACGCAGATACGATTAAAGCGGATCTGGACGAACTGTTTAAAATGTTCGGGCACACGATGAACACAGGAATTTCCAATCCCATGATCCCCGACACCCTGCAGATCAATCTTTCTTACCTCATGCTCCCTGTCAATAAAAAAGGAGCTATGGCTTATTCAAGTGAAAACTTTGCCCATTTTTCTTTCGTTTCAGCATCTTACACAAAATGGGACGCTTTTCTTTTTCTGCGGTTCGGAAACCTCTCTGGAACCAGCGCTGTTCAAGCCGGACCGGGATCGACTGCTTTTTTCGGAGGCGGAGCCGGTTATCAATTTAAAATCATGCCTTTACTTACCCTTACTCCTGTATTGACAATGCATTTTCTGAGTCCTGTCAACCGCATCACCAGCACTCAAAGCTACCAGCTCGCTCTCCAGGCTTCAGGGAATTTTGAAGAGATTCATCCTTATTTTTTAACAGGGCTTTCTCTCACTCATTTTAACACGAATATTCCTTTGACTACAACTTTCCTGACAGCCGATAAAGTTTATTTTCATTCTGTCATCGGAATCAGAGTCGCTTTTCTTTTTTATGAAATAGCCCTTTCCCCCAGACTCACTCACTCTTTTGGAATCTCGATCAATTTTTAGCAGGCATATTTTTAAATATTATGAAACAAGGAGCTGGCAATGAACTGTTTATGTCTCAAAAAAAATCTACTGATTCTGTTTCTCCTGTTTGTTCCTGTCATATTCATCCATGCGGATGATTACGGAGTGATTACCGGGAATAATGTCCGAATCCGTTCTGAAGCCAGTACAAAATCTTCCATTGCAGGCGAACTTTTCAAAGGAATGAAAGTCAAAATTGTTGAAGAAGTCAAAGGAGAGAATATTCTGGGTTCCGAAAAATGGTATAAAATCACTCATTTTTCTTTCTACGAAGAAGGATTTGTTCATTCCAAGTTTCTTGCTTTAGGAAATGAAAAAGAAGCCTTTCTGAAAACTTTTAACAAAAATCAGTTTGATAACCAGTTAAAAGAAATATTTTCAGCAAAAGAGATCAAAAAAATCAACGAATTTGAGGCTCTCTTCCAGAATATTAAAACAGCGGAAGATTTAGAAAAAGCTTTCCGTCTGGGAAAAAAAAATATGGACGGTTTATCTGAAACCCTTGACCAGTATTATCAAAAGAAACTGTCATCAAAAAAAATAGAAGAGGGAAAACTTTATATCGGATGGATCATTCACTATCTTCCGGCGCATGCTTCTATTCTGGTTGCGGAAGGAACAACTCTCCAATTTACCTATTTTCTAAGCGATTTTCTTGAAAAGGCAAAAACAACAAAAGACCCGGTCGATGAAAAAATCATTCAGCTTTTGATTGATATTTACGGTTCTGTTGAATACTATTCCCCTTCCTGGTTTATGATGACCTGGGATTACGGGGGAGACAGCCTCCTTGGAAGCGGAATTCACTTGAAACTTTTAAAAGAAATCGAAAGCTTGGTTTTAAGTAGCAGGCTTTTTTCTCAAGAACTTCTTGAAATCCAAAAAAATATCTTGACTGATATTCAAGACTCTCTCAATTATCATGAAACACGCGAAGCAATCATCAAAGAAATCAAACAGATTTTAGGTGAAATTAAACTTACTTCAGAACAGAAAAAACAGCTGGAACAAAGGTTAAAGGACTTTGAAAACCCTAAAAAAGAGCTCAATACCAACTGCAAAGATTATGAAAACTCAAAATGCAGTTACGGTTAAAATTTTTTTATCTCTGGCGGCAATTTAAGCTGCCGCAGCTTCAGGAAAAAATTGATTATGGCGAGTTCTAAAAATTAATTTTCCCGTCATTTCGAACAAAGTGAGAAATCTTAAGATATTGATATTATAAAAGATTTCTCTTTGCTTTGCTCATCGATGACACAAAAGGGTCAGTTTTTTGCAATTTAAAATCATTTCAGTATATAAAGGAGAGAGATGATATTCAAAACATTGCCTTCTTTTTTCGATTTAGAAAAAATCAGAAATAAATATTTTGATTTTTATCAATGGCTTGAAAAAACCCTTCCCTTTTCTATTTTTCTTTCTATTCAAGATATCCCATGGGAAGAAAAAAAAATTCAAACCCTGCTTTCTCCTATGGAAACTGAAATAACAAGCCGATTCCAGTCAGAAAGCAGAAAAAAAGAGTTCAGCCTGGGGCGTATTTTATTAAAAAAACTGATTGAGCAGATGACAGGATCAGATTATCATTCCCTGAGTATTTTAAAAGACTCAAAGGGAAAACCCTATTTATATCCCGAGACTCTGGAAAAAATTCACATTTCCCTTTCCCACAAAAGCTCGTTTTTATGGGCGGGGGTTTCCCAAAAACCCTTCGGGATCGATATTGAAAAGAAAGACCCGAGAATCCTTAATTTGAAATCTAAAGTATTTTCCTTTAAAAAGACACTTGCTCAAAATGAAGATGAACTCACTTTTTTTTCCCGGCTCTGGACATTGCAGGAAGCCGCCGTCAAATGCCTCGAAACTGATTTTATGGATATAGCCTCCAATCTTTCCCTTGAAAATTTTGAAAATGGAGAATCTCTCCTTATTTATTATAATAAGGTAAAAGATATAAAAATCTTCCTGAAAGGAAATTCCATTGAATCGGAGAATTATTTTTTCTCCATTATGAGAAGAGAATAAGAAGGCAAAGGAGACGGAAAATCTGCTCTTCTTTTCTCATTCCCTTTATCACCCATTCAGGAAGTCACTTAATGACTTTATCTAATGAGTTTCAATTTTAAAAATAGTATTTTTTTTCACTTTCATCTCAATAAATTTTATTTTTCTTATTTTTTATACCTTTTTTTCCTATTTTTCATTTTTTCAGCTCTTTTTCTTTCTATTTTTTAATTATTTTCTCTCTTTTTTACACAGACTCGATTCAAAATCAAGTCGGGCGGGGAATTATTATATTTTTTCTCCGAGTGGATATAAAAGTAGATTTGTTTATTTGAATGAACTTGGACACCGGGCGGAGTCGAGGCGTCACTTCGGCTTTGCTCAGTGATCGTTTACAAATATCAATGATAAGAAGATGATTGATGGAAATAGTTTTCAATAATCGACAGCCTGAGTATATTGTCAATCCCAAAGCTTCTTTTATGAGTCACAATGACTCGCTGTTCTGAATCGGTAAAATAAAAATGATAATTTTTATTGGAAAAATAACACTCGTTATTTATTTGTATCAAAAAGACTCTTTTTTTTATAAAATTTCTATTCAATTTGACTCAAATAAATAAATATCGCTTTTTAAATTGATTTAATGTAGGTTATTTAATACAGTGTAAAAAAAAATAATATTTGAAATATTTTAAAATCATTGTATTGAGGAATAATTTATATTTTTCAGCTTGAAAAATAAGATTAAAAACGGAGATTAAAGTTGGCACGCTTTTTGATTGAGTATTTATGTTAATAATGTGAAAAGGAGGAAGCTATGAGAGGGTTAATCAGAAGAAAGCCTGAAGAAGGCGCTGGCGCTTTTAATAGCTTGCAGGATCGGATTAATGGAGTCTTTGATGATTTCTTCGGAGACTTAAGGTCCAATCAGCTTTGGCAGTGTGATTTTCTGCCAAAAGTGGATGTGGAAGAGGATCAAAAAGCGTTTTTGGTCAAAGCCGAAATCCCCGGCATGAAAAAAGAGGAAATCGAGGTAGAGTTAAAAGACAATGTGCTGACAATCAAAGGCGAGAAAAAAGAAGAAAAGGAAGAGAAAAAGGAAAAGAAAATTTATGTCAAGGAAAGAGTCTATGGCTCTTTTGAGAGGAGTTTCAGTCTTCCTTCTGAGGTAGAGGCGGAAAATATAAAAGCTTCTTTTAAAGACGGGGTGCTGATGATTGAGATTCCTAAAGCAGAACCTTTAAGAAATAGTAAAAAGATTGAGGTGAAGTAAAGGAGGTTGCTATGTGGTTCCAAAAAAATTATCTTGATGAAGCAAATGAGCTCAAAAATTTAGTGAGCCGTTATTTTGATACAAAAAAAGAAGAAGTCTCTAAAAACCCGATTCCTGTGAATGTGTATGAGACGAAAGACAAGGTTTTTGCTGTGATGCCTTTAGCGGGAGTGAAAAAAGAAAACATTGAAATTAATTATCAAAATAGAAATCTTTCTATTAAAACAAAGAAAGAAATTGAGACAGAGGAAGCGCTTCGGGTTTTAAGAAGAGAAAGACAGGCTGGGGAATATCAAAGAATGATTGAGCTTTCCACTCCTGTTAAACCTGAAAGCATTAAAGCAAAATATGAAAATGGGTTTTTGATTGTCGAAATGGACAAGGCTGAAGAAGTAAAGGCAAAGAAAATCACAGTATTATAAGGAGGATGTCATGGAAAAAAGAAAATTTATTCCAGTTGTTGATATATTTGAGCGTGGAAATGATTATCTTTTAATAGCCGAAATTCCGGGAGTGTCAAAAGAGACTCTTGAAATTGAGGTGGAGAAAAATACTCTGAAAATTAAAGGAAGCCCAGTCTGGGAAAGCGGAGAATGGGAAGCGGTTTACAGAGAATTTAAAGATGATTATGAGTTTGAGCGCTCATTTGAAATTGGGGATGATATTGATAAAGACAATATCAAAGCCAAAATAGAAAACGGGGTTTTGGGTCTGGTTCTACCAAAACAGGAAAAAGCCAAACCAAAAAAAATTGAAATCCAATAAGAGAAAGCGGGGGAATGTTCCCCGCTTCTTTACAATAACGCAAGGAGAGCGCAAAAATGACCAAGCAGGAAACACCGATGGAAGAAACGAAAGAAACTTTAGAAGAAGAGATTCAAAAGCAAGAAAATAGTACTGAAAATCTTTCACAGGAAGTTGAGAAACAGATTAAGGAACTGGAAGAAAAGACAAAAGAATATGAAAGTCTTCTTCTTCGAAAAGCGGCTGATTTTGACAATTTCAGAAAAAGAGCCAGACAGGAAAAGGAACAGCTTTCAGATATGGTGGCTGAAAAGGTTATAAAAGACTTTCTTCCAATCTGGGATAATCTGGAAAGAGCTTTAGAAGCGGCGAATCAGAAAAAAGATTTTGACGGGCTGATGCAGGGCATTATCTCAACTCAGGACTTATTTCTCTCTCTTTTCGGAAAATACGAGGTGAAGAAAATTGACTCGATCGGAAAGGAATTTGACCCTAAAATCCATGAAGGGCTTCAGATCGTGGAAGGAGATTATGAAAAACAAGTGGTGATTGGAGAGCTTGAAAAAGTATTTATGCTGAAAGACAAGGTGATGAGACTCGGAAGAGTGATGATCGGAAAACCGAGAAAAAAAGAAGAAGCAGCCAATCACTCGGAAGAAAAACAGGAAAGTGAAAAAAATTAAACTTATATAAAATCATGAAGAGGTTAACAATATGGGAAAAATAATCGGAATAGACTTAGGAACCACCAATTCGGTCGTTTCTGTGATGATGGGAAATGAACCGGAAGTCATTCCAAGTCAGGAAGGGGATCGTCTGATCGCTTCGATTCAGGCGTTTACAGAGAGCGGGGAAATCCTGGTCGGTCAGCAGGCTAAAAACCAGATGATTACCAACCCTGAAAATACAATTCGGTCCATAAAAAGATTTATGGGAAGAAAGTTTTCAGAAGTCGGATCGGAATTAAAAACAATTCCTTTTCAAGTAGTTCAAGGGCCAAATGGGGATGTCCGCGTAAAAACCCGTTCAGGCGAGTTTGCGCCTCAGCAGCTTTCAGCCATGGTTTTGAAAAAAATCAAGGAAGCGGCGGAAGCTTTTTTAGGGGAAAGTGTATCTCAGGCAGTTATCACAGTTCCTGCATATTTTAACGATGCACAAAGACAGGCGACCAAAGATGCAGGGCGCATTGCCGGTCTTGAAGTGATGAGAATTTTAAATGAGCCGACAGCAGCAGCCTTGGCTTATGGATTGGATAAGAAGAAACAAAACCTGAAAGTAGCGGTTTTTGACTTCGGCGGGGGTACTTTTGATATCTCGATTCTTGAGCTTGGGGACGGAGTTTTTGAAGTCAAGTCAACCAACGGAGATACCCACTTAGGAGGGGATGATGTCGATCAGGTGATTATCAACTGGTTGATTGAAGAATTTAAAAAAGAAAACGGCATTGACCTTCATACAGACAAGATGGCTCTTCAAAGATTAAAAGACGGGGCAGAGAGAGCAAAAAAAGAACTTTCTACGGTTCAAAGCGCTCAGATCAATCTTCCTTTTATTTCTTCCAAAAATGGAAATCCGGTTCACTTAAATTACAATTTAAGCCGTTCTAAAATGGAATCTCTGGCGGCAGTGCTTTTTGAAAGACTGAAAGAACCGTGCTTAAAAGCATTAAAAGACTCGAAACTTTCTATTGACGAAATAGATGAGGTCCTTCTGGTTGGCGGTTCTACAAGAATCCCTCAGGTCGTTGAGATCGCAAAATCTATTTTCGGGAAAGAACCTTCCAAAAAAATCAATCCTGATGAAGTCGTTGCGGTAGGAGCTGCAATTCAAGCGGGAATTCTGGCAGGAGAGGTGAAAGATATTCTTTTACTGGATGTCACTCCTCTTTCTCTTGGAATTGAAACGCTCGGCGGTGTTTTTACAAAAATGATCGAGAGAAATACAACCATTCCTACCAAAAAAAGCCAAATTTTTACCACTGCCGAAGAAAATCAGGGAGCGGTTTCAATCCGTGTTTTTCAGGGTGAAAGGGAAATGACAGCTCATAACAAGCTGATTGGTCAGTTTGATTTAATCGGTATTCCGCCTTCTCCTCGGGGAGTGCCTCAAATCGAAGTTACTTTTGATATTGACGCGAATGGAATTCTTCATGTTTCTGCAAAAGACCTTGGCACAGGAAAAGAGCAGAGCATCCGGATTCAGGCTTCCAGCGGACTTTCTGAAGACGAGATTAAAAACATGGTCAAAGAAGCTGAAATGCACTCGGCGGAAGACAAGAAGTTTAAAGAAATGGTTGAGCTTCGAAATAAAGCGGAAGGTCTTGCCTATCAGACTGAAAAACTGATGAAAGAAAATCAGGACAAAGTACCGGGCGAGCTGAAAATCAAGCTTGAAGCTTTGATTCAGGAAGTCAAAGAAGCAGTGAAAACGGATGAGAAAGAAAGAATTGAAGGAAGCTACAACAATCTGATGACTGCAATGCAGGAGTTTTCACAAAAACTTTATCAGCAGAATCCAGGCGGTCAGCAGAATCAGGAGCAGCCCAACAATTTTAATTCCGGTACAGAAAATCAATCTTCTGCGAATGATGAAAAAGTGGTGGATGCGGATTATGAAGTAATGGATGACAAAGACAAATAGTTTTTGTTTTTAAAGCCGCAGTGTAAAATCTGCGGCTTTCTTTCTATCAAGAAATGATTTAAGATAAAGTCTTGAATGGTTTATTTATAGAGAAGAGGACTAGCAATGAAGAAAGACTATTATGAACTTCTTGGAGTATCAAAAAGCTCATCCCCTGATGAAATTAAAAAAGGATACCGGAAGATGGCAATGCAGTTTCATCCAGACCGGAATCCGGGTAATAAAGAATCCGAAGAAAAATTTAAAGAAGTGAATGAAGCTTATGAAGTTTTAAGTAATCCTGAAAAAAAGAAAATGTATGATCAGTTTGGTCATGCCGCTTTCAGCCAGAATATGGGTGGTGGTCATAGAGGCGGCGGAGGGTTTAATTCCTCTCAATTCGATTTTGGAGATATTTTCGGCGGAGATTTTGAAGATATTTTTGATAGTTTCGGAGGGCTTTTCGGCTCCAGAAAAAAAAGAACCAATTCGAATACCCGTCAGCCTGAAAGAGGCAGGGATATGCTGGTGGAAGTGGAGATTACTTTAGAAGAAGCATTGTCCGGCGCTGAAAAAATTATTAAAATGAACCGGAAGGAAGAGTGTTCTGTCTGTAATGGAAAAGGAACTGAAAATCAGGGAGATATGGTTACCTGTCCGAAGTGTAACGGAAGAGGGGAAACCGTTATTTCTCAGGGGCTTTTTACGATCCGTCAGACTTGTTCAAGATGCGGCGGAAGCGGAACAGCGATAAAAAACCCCTGTAAAAAATGTTCCGGAAGCGGTGCAGTGGTGGAAGAAAGAAAAATCAAAGTCAATATTCCGGCAGGGATAGACAATGGAACCCGTCTGAAAATGAGCAATGAAGGGGAAGCCGGGAAAAACGGAGGACCGAGAGGCTCGCTTTATATTGAGGTTCATGTCAAGCCTCATCCTGTTTTTGAAAGAAAGCAGGGCGATCTTTATACAAAAATCAAAGTGTCCTATACAACCATGATTCTGGGCGGTGAAATTACTTTGACCAATCTGGATAATAATGCTGTGAAGCTCCGTATCCCTTCCCTTACTGAAAACAACCAGTTTTTCAAAATCAAGGAACAGGGAATGCCGAGTATTGATTACCGGAAAGAAAGAGGAAATCTTTTTGTCCAGGTAGAGGTGGAAATCCCTAAAAAAATCTCTTCAAAAGCAAAAAAACTTTTAGAAGAACTGGATCATGAGTTAAAATGAGCAAAAATAAAATCCTGATTATTGATGACGAAAAAAATGTTCATTATTCTTTTAAGAGAGTTTTTGAACAGCTTGCTATCTCTTCTGCCTACAGCGCTGAAGAAGGATTGGAAAAACTGTCTGCTGAAAAGGATTTCAACCTCATTATCTGCGATATTAAAATGCCCGGATTATCGGGTCTTGAGCTTTTGGAAAAACTCAAAAAAGATAAAATAGAAATTCCGGTTATCATTATCACGGCTCATGGTACGCTTGAAAATGCCATCAATGCAATTCAAAACGGAGCTTATGATTACTTAATTAAACCTTTTGATTTTCAAAAACTGAAAACCGTGATTTTCAACGCTCTCAATCTTTCAGATAAAGAATCTTCTGCCAAAGTAGAATCTTCGTTTAAAAACGAATTGATTGTCGGTGATTCTCTGGTGATGCAGGAAATATATAAAGAGATTGCAAAGGTAGCCGGAAAAGATGTTACGGTTCTTGTTACAGGTGAAAGCGGGACAGGAAAAGAACTGATCGCTAAAGCAGTGCATTACTACAGCTTAAGAAGAAACTCGCCTTTTGTAGCGGTAAACTGCGGTGCTATCCCATCGGAATTAATGGAAAGCGAATTGTTTGGATATGAAAAAGGGGCATTTACGGGAGCCGTGAAACGGACTGCCGGAAAGTTTCAGCAGGCTGAAAACGGAACTTTGTTTCTGGACGAAATCGGAGAACTTCCTCCCCATCTTCAGGTCAAAATTTTGCGGGCTCTGCAGGAAAGGGAAATTATGATGCTGGGAAGCAGCGAGCCTGTCAAGGTGAATGTCCGGATCATTGCCGCTACCAATAAGGATTTGAAAGAAGAAATCAAGCAGGGTGTTTTTAGAGAAGACCTTTATTACCGTCTCAATGTGGTGAGGATTCATCTGCCTCCTCTGCGGGATAGAAAAGAAGATATCGCACATTTGGTGAAACGGTTTATTGAAAATATCAACAAGAACCATCACTTGAAAATCAACGGGATAGCTCAGGAAGCCCTTGAGAAGCTTCAAAGCTATGATTTCCCTGGAAATATTCGGGAGCTTGAAAATATTATTACCCGTGCCGCGATTCACTGCCACAGCGACCGTCTGGAAGCGGGCAGCATAGAATTGGATTCTTCGGAAGAACTCTATCTGAACCAGATTGAAAAAAATATTGAAAGTCTGGCGAATGTGCTTTTTGAAAAAGGAGTACAGGTCGATTCTTTTATGGAAAAAACTGTCTTAAACATGCTTTTAAAAAAATTCGACTACAATCAGAGTAAAACGGCCGAATACCTTCATCTGAACCGCAATACGCTCAGAAAAAAACTCAAAGATTTTAATATTATCTGATCAGAGACTGCTTTGCTGCTTTGAATGAAAATCACTCTTTAATTATTTAATTTCTGGGTGTCAATGTGAGAGTCTTGTGATCTGCCGATGAGGAGCAGGTGGTACAACAGACTGTGTTTTTGGTTACATTGAGATCATAATTTCCTGAGAAATCCTGATATTGGGGAGATGAAGTAACGGTGATAGTGACCAAAACCGTGCTCCCCTCATAACTTTGGAGTTTATTCTGATCCAGATAATAATTAAAGGAATTGTTGGCGGTAAAGGTTTTTTCATATAAAATCTCGCTTGTGTTCCTTTGTGTGATTTTAAAGACCCCGTCGAATTGAAAAATTCCTGCATAGGTTTCTATTTTTCCCACTTCCTGCTGGGTGGTCTGGTGGATAAAACTGTAAGTCCCGATTGTAGAAATGCAAAGAGCTGTGCAGCAGACTATTGAATTGTCATCGGTTGTTTCATTTTTCTTTTCACAGGAGAAAAGAAAGGTAAAAACAAAAAGAACAGGAATGATTTTTTTCATATTGAATCCTTAATCTATTTTTTCAGCTTTATTTCTTAAATATACTGAAATGATTTTAAATTGCAAAAAAAAGACCCTTTCCGGTCATTCCCGCGAAGGCGGGAATCTATTGACAATAAGTGTTTTAAATTTAGATTCCGGTCTTTTGCAAACAAAAACCGGAATGACAGTTTTGCATTTTATATTCAGTTGTGTATCATTATATAAAAAGAACAAATTCAATTTTAAAAGTAAATTAAATCCTTTAACTGTTTAATTTCAAAAGATAGAATAAATTTTTTTTTATTCTTCTTAAAAACATGTTAATATTTAATAGGATTAAAAAATTGAATTGATCAAAGAAAGGAGTATTATTATGTCTGAAAGAAAACAAGTCGCCAGTTTATTTACCGGAGGCGCGCTTTTAATTATTGTTGCTTTTATTCTCTTTTTCGCGAAACTGCTTACCAGTTTCTTATTTATGCCCTATATTCTGGGTGGTGTTTTTATTCTTGCGGGTGTGGCTTCCTTTAAGAAAAACAAAGGCTTGGGAGTGGGTTTTATTGTATTCGGGATTTTATCCTTTTTGGGGAAAGTCGGCGGAATGATGTCGTTTTTAGGATGGGCGGCATTGATTATCGGTATTTTTATGCTGGTAGTCGGCTACTTTAAGATTAAAAAATAGAAAAAGATGAGTTTAAAAAAAGAAAGACCAACCTGGGATGAATATTTTTTAAATATAGCCAGAATGACAGCAGCCCGTTCTACCTGCCTTCGAAATCAGGTAGGAGCGGTGATTGTGGATGAAAGAAAGAAAATCAAGGCAACAGGATACAACGGACCTCCTCACAGCGTGCAAAGCTGTCTTGAAAGAGGAAAATGCTATCGGATTGAAAATAACATAGAAAGCGGTACCCGTTATGAAACCTGTCGCGCTATTCATGCAGAGCAGAATGCGATCATTCAGGCGGGAGAGGAAAGCTGCATTGGTGCGACTCTTTATCTTTTCGGGCATTCCATGGTCTGTGTTTTGTGTAAAAGATTTATTTTGCAGGCAGGAATAGTCAGAGTTGTCTTGAAAAATGATGAAAAAAGTGAAAAACTGGAGATTGACACAAAAGAATGGATAAAGGAATTATAAAACAAATTGCTTTAATCGGTTACCGGGGATGCGGAAAAAGCACGGTCGGCACCCTTTTAGCGCAAAAGCTTGACCTTCCGTTTTATTCTTTGGATCAGGAAATTGAAAAAAAAGAAGCCAAATCAATCAATCAGATTGTACAAGAAAAGGGCTGGGATTATTTTAGAAAAATTGAAACTGAAGTTTTAAAGTCTTTTGAGAAAAAAGAAGGGGTTTTAGACTGCGGCGGCGGGATTATTGAAAAAGAAACCAACCGCAGAATTCTTCGAAAAATTCCTCTGGTAGTCTTTTTGAAAGCCAGTCTTTCCGTGATTCATGAAAGGCTGAAAGACAAGACAGACCGTCCTTCCTTAACGGGATCAAAAGATTTTTTAAAAGAAATTCAGGAAGTTTATGAAAGGCGGATCCCGCTTTATGAAAAAACCGCTCATTTTATTGTGGAAGCGGATGAAGAAGCAGAAGATGTGGCAGAAATGATCAGAGTTTTAACGATTGAAGAAAATCCTTTTTAAAAATTTTTTTTTCATTCGTTTGTGTTATTTTTAATATTATTAAGTTTTTGATTCAAAAATATGAACTTAATCTTTTTTAAAGGAGTTGTTTATGAAAGCGTTCAAATTATTCATTTTACTCTTCTCACTGATGATTGTTTCATCGGTTGGTTTTGGGGGTGAAGAGCCGATTGGAAAAATTGATTTTATTCTGGGTAAAGCTACGGTTCAGCTGGAAGGCGAGAAATCTGTGTCCAAACTGAAGAAAAACATGCTGCTTTACGGCGGGGAAACCATTCAGACCGATAAAAAAGCAATGGTAAAGGTAAAACTGGCAGACAATTCTCTGGTGCAGATCAATGAGAATTCAGTTATTATCATTAATAAAATCTCAACTGGAGAAAATAAGTACTCTTTCGGCGTGATCAAAGGCGGAATGAACTCTACGGTAACCGCTAAAAACGATAAAAAAGGATACCGGGTCTATACGCCTACCGCAGTGGCGGGAGTCAGAGGGACCGATTTTATGGTATCGGTGGCGGACAACGGAAAATCCAACATCACAGTCAGCGAAGGGGCGGTAGAAGTCAAAAGCGACGAAGAGACTTCCATGGTCAAAAGAGGCGAGGAGGCAGATGTCTCAACTACGGAAGACGGGATCAAAAAAGGCGCTGCAAAAAAAGATAAAGAAAAAAAATACGAGGAATTTCAGGAACAAAACAGCAATATCAGTGAAAATGATGCTGAAGAGTCTATGAAAAGAGCCAATGAAAAAATGGCTGAAATGCAGAAAAAAAATGCGAAAAGACTGGCTGAACTGAAAAAGAAAAAGAAACTGAGCAAGGCTGAGCAGGAAGAACTGGAAGACCTTTATCTTCAAAGCATTAATCAGGGAAGGGGCTGGTATAATCTTTCAGCCAATATTTTCAAGAAATATAAAAAAAATCCTTTGGTGAAAAAGAATTTTTATGAGACCCAAAAAAGCCTTTCTTCGATAGAAGACCAGGTGGCGGATATGGATTCGTTTATTGATGCGATGAGTAAGGAAATTGATGATTTTATAGAAGATGTTTCCAGTGATATGGATGATTTGGAAAAAAACTTTAATAAATAAAGGCTGGTTCTAAAAACAAAATTTGGATAAACTGTCATTTTAAATGGCGGTTTTTCCCTTTTTTTCTTTTGCAGCGCAAAATAATATTGATAACAGGAAGTGAAATGCCGTCTGGGAAAACACATGATTTTTTTAATATTCTAGTTTTGATTGTAGGAATTGCTGTCGTTTTCAGCTATAATCTTTTGGCTGACCAGATGGATGAAGATGTCTTGAAAAACTGCCTCTATCTGTTTTTGGGAAGCTATATTTTTTCTACCTTTATGCTCAGCCCTGATTTGGATCTTCATAAAAACAGATCGAAGCTTAACTGGGGTTTTTTACGATTTATCTGGTACCCTTACTCTAAAATTTTCAGCCACAGAGGGATTTCCCATTCGCTCATTTTTGGAATCCTGACCCGGCTCGTCTATATTTATTTTTTCTATTTTCTGGGACTTCTGGCTTACTGGTATTATTCCGACATTGATTTTGAAGACCTGAGATTTCTTTTTGTCGAAGCCCCCGGAGACTTTGAAATAGCCTATGGAATTACTTTTCTTGCTGGGATTTATTTCCCTTCTATTCTTCATAGTATTTTGGACTGGTTTGTCAGTTCGGTTAAAAAAAGTAAAAAATAAAAAAAATCTTGTCATTTATTTGAAATCCATTATTATTTATCTTATCAAATTGATAAGATGAGAATAAGCCATGAATGAAAAAATAATTGAAGCTGTCGTTTATCAAGACAGAGCTTTGGTGACCCGTGAAATTATAATGGATGTTACAAGAGGGGAAAACCGTGTTTTTTTTCAGAATCTTCCTCCTACTCTGTATGCCAATTCAATAAGAGTCAAAGGAGAGGGAAGTGTTCCAGTCAGAATTGAGGGACAGGAAATCCGTTTTGAAGAAAAAGAAAAAACGGCAAACGAAAAAATCAGGGCTATTGATGATGAATTGGAAAAAATAAATAAAACGATTTTATTATTGGAAGAAAAAGAAAAGATTTACCGCTCTTATTTTCCGCTTTTTGAAAAACTGGTTTTAAAAACAGATAACAAGATTCTTGGTTTTGATTATCAGCGGCCGGCTTTAAATGATATCAAAGAATTAAGGCATTTTGTCAAAGAAACTGGAAAGGCGCATGATGAGAAAATAACCGCTTTAATCCAGGAGAAGCGTTCCTGGCAGATCAAAAAAGAAAAACTGCTTCATGACCAGAAAATGGTGGAAGAGAGCAGGCATATTACCTTACAGCATTGTGAAGTAACCTTGTCTTGCGAGAAAGAAGGCAGTGTTTGTCTTAAACTTTCCTATCTGGCGCCCCGTGCTTCATGGGTTCCTTTTTATGAAGCCAGGCTTTTTTTTAAGACGCAGGAATTAGAAATGGTTTCTTTTGCTAAAATTTCTCAAAAAACAGGCGAAGAATGGGAAGATATTAAAATTTCCCTCTCCAGCGCTACCCCCTCAGCGGGCGCATCGCTGCCTGATTTTGATACATGGTTTATTGATTTTTATCATCCCCCTTTAAGAAAAATGTCTCCAAAAATGGAGAAAAAAAAAGTCTGTTCTTCCCCCAGTGTTTTCAGGAAAGAAAAAGAAGTGGAGATGCCGGCTGAGGAAAAAGAAAGGATGGATCTGGATGATGAAATCTGTTCTTCAGAAGTCTTGAAAACAGAAATAGCCTGTTTCGATGAGTCGCCTCTGGAGATAGAAGGGGAAGGGGAAAGCGCTTCTGAGACAAATCTTTCTTCTGTTTTATCGGAAGGGTTGAATGTGTCTTTTGAAATACCGAAAAAAGAAAGCATCGGCTCAGACGGTACATGGAAAAAAACAGGAATTGACAAGAAACGGTTTCCAGTTAAAATTGAGACTATTATTATGCCTCAAATAGCTGAAAATGCGTTTATTCAGGTTAAAATGCTCAATACCAATCTTTATCCTTTCCTTTCAGGAGATGTTTTTGTCTTTCATGAAATGGATTATATCGGAAAATCTTCTATCCCGAAAACCGTAATGCCGAGCGACGAGCTCAAGCTTTTTATGGGAAGAGATGAAGAAATCAAGGTGAAAACATTTCTTTTAAACCGGTTTCAAAGCAAAAAAGGAATGATTCAAAATCAAACCAGAATTGAATACAAATATAAAACAACCATTACCAGTTATAAAGATAAGGAAATTGATGTGATTGTATTGGATTCGCTTCCGGTCGCTTCCAATTCCCAGATCAAGGTCAAGCTGGTTGAAACAAACCCGGTTCACCAGAAGCTGGATGATAAAGGGGTGGTGAGATGGGAGATAAAATTGAAACCGAATGAAGAAAAAGAAATTTATTTTTCTTTTACAGTAGATTACCCGGAAGATAAAACAGTTTACGGACTTCGATAGGCAGGAAAAAAAATGGAAAAGAATGAAAAAATAGTACAGGCAGTTGTTTATCCTGATCAGGTGCAGATTACCCGTCAGGCTTTATTGGATCTCTCATCGGAAAAAACAGTCTTTGTTTTTGAAAATGTTCCCCCCACGGCAGACCAGGATTCTTTCCGGGTCAAAGCTTTTGGGGAAGGGATCATTCAAATCGACGGTATCGAGATCCGTGAAGAAGCTTTAGAAGAAGATTTCAGCGGTCCCCTCCAGAAACTCAATCAGGAGATGCTCGGCGTTTCAGATGAGATTTTTCAGGTTGAATCCAAGCAAAAAAGGCTTTTGTTAGATAAAAACTATATTTTATCCATGAAAAATCATCTTACGGAAACACTGGTTTATGATTTCGGGATTGCTAAGACCAATGTCCTTTCTCTCAAAAACCATTTTACTGAAATTGAGGAAAGCGAGCTTGGAATTTTAACTGTTTTTTTTGAATTGGAAAATGAGAAAAAAAATCTTCTTCAAAAAAAGAACCTGATTCAAAGAAAAATCAATCTTTTAGGAAGCGGTCAGAAAAAAAACACTCTGGCAGCGGAAATTCAGTTTTCAGTCTTAAAAGCAGGCAGTATCAGGCTGATCTTAAATTATATTCTTCCTGGCGCTTCCTGGAATTCTTTCTATGATGCAAGGCTTTTGGTTTCTTCATCGAGCATGGAAATCGGTTATTATGCGGGGGTCAGCCAGTCCACCGGGGAAAATTGGGAAGAAATCGATCTGGTTCTTTCTACTTCCAATCCTTCTCATGAGGCAAGTCTTCCTAAAATCAAAACCTGGTTTATCGATTTGAATGAAACCGACGGATTTATGGCGAGCGAGCCAAAGCCTCTGGTTCAAAAAAATTCGGGAGGAACAGCGGTCAATTTTCTGATTCCCAAAAAAGAAACGGTCAATCCAGACGGCAGCCGGAAAAAAACAATGATTGATACGATCACTCTTCCTGTCACAATTGAGTATATCCTGATGCCGAAAAAAGCTCCCCATGCTTTTATCAAAGCCACAGCGGTCAATGACAGGGAATACCCTTTTTTACCCGGGGAAGTATCGGTTTATCATGATTTTGACTTCATCGGGCATTCAGCAATGCCTTTGACTATCAGAGGCGAGAAAATGAGCCTTTATATGGGAATAGACGAAAGTATTCAGGTGGAGCGGGAGCTGATCAACCGTATCAAAGCCTCAAAAGGATTTACAAATAATCAGGAACAGATTGTTTTTAAATATAAAACAACGATCCAGAACTTTAAAAACCAGCCGGTTTCAATCCTTCTTTTTGAGCCCCTGCCCGTATCAAAAAATTCAGAGCTTAAAGTCAAGCTTGAAAAATCAGAACCGGAATACAGTGAAAAAGATGAAAAATCAATCCTCCAGTGGAAACTTACTCTAGCGCCCCAGGAAAAGAAAATCATTTTTTACGAATTTTCAGTCACTTGGCCGGCTGAAAAAACTCTAGTAGGGCTGGAATAGGGTTGGTCTGGAAAGTCCTTCCCTACCTTTTTATTCCGATGCTGATTCCAAATTCAAGACTATCTTCTGAATTTTGGTACATCAGCTTCACACCTGCATAAGGGCTGATCAAAAAAGAATCCCCCATCTGAAAATTGACTTTCAGCCCAGTAGAAAGGCTTAACCCAAGTTGCATAAAAAAAATGACGAAAAAAAATCCTTAACCCAACTTGCATTTTAGAATATCTAAGTAATTGATATAAAATATTTTATATATATTCATGGGGCACTATATCTTTGTAGCCATTTTTTTTCAAAATTACTGATTTTACTTGAATTCCGAACAGCTCATAAATATATTCATGAAATCCTAATCAGGCTGTCGATTATTATTTAAAAGAACTCGGAGACCGAGCAGAGTCGAGGTGTCACTTCAGTATATTTTCAACCAATCCA
>MIAO01000103.1 GCA_001829155.1 Spirochaetes bacterium GWB1_36_13
TTAGGGTTTTCCAGGGTTGACAAACAGATTGATAGAACAAAGATTCCTAATCCTTGCCACAAAAAAAAATTGCTACCACGCAAAGCGGTTTAACAGAACTGTTTTAAAAATATTTCACAATGGGTGATAAAAAGAATAAATTTATAAGCTATGATATTAGAAAAAATCAAGAGTCCTGAAGACTTAAAAACACTCCATTCTTTAGAAATAAAAGCTCTGGCAAGAGAAATCCGCGAGTTTATGATTGAAAAAGTTCAACGGACCGGAGGGCATCTGGCTTCCAATCTGGGCGTAGTAGAGTTGATGATTGCGTTGCATTCGGTTTTTGATTTTAAAAAAGACCGGATTATTTTTGATGTTTCTCATCAGTCTTATGTCCATAAAATTTTATCGGGGCGCAGGGATGAGTTTAATCATCTTCGGGAGTTTGGCGGAATATCAGGGTTTACCGATCCGTTAGAAAGCGTTTACGATGTTTTCAAGGTGGGGCATGCAGGGACTTCGATCTCTACCGCTTTGGGTATGAAAACTGCGAAAGAAGTCTTGGGGCGAAACGAAAAAGTGATTGCTTTTATCGGCGACGCGTCTATTTCAAACGGGGTTGCTTTTGAGGCGATCAATCATATCGGGCATCTGAAAAAAAATCTGATCATTATTTTAAATGATAATCAAATGTCTATTTCTCAAACAGTCGGCGGGTTTGCAAAACACCTTTCCCGTTTTATTTCGGGTAAATTTTATAATACGATAAAACAGGATCTGGAGAGTTTTCTTCATGATATTCCTGTTATCGGGGATTCTGTCAACCAGACGATCAAGAACCTGAAAAAAACAATCAAAAAACAGATTACGCCCAATATTTTTGAAGAATTTGGGATCAATTATATCGGTCCGATAGACGGCTATGATGTGGAACAGATGATAAAGATTTTCAGCAATTCAGATTATCTTTCAGACGAACCGGTCATTTTTCATGTCTTGACCAAAAAAGGAAAGGGGCTGAAAGAAGCGGAGGAAAACCCCACTTTTTATCATGGATTGTCTTCTTCTCTCAAAAAGAAAGAAGATTCTTTTACCGCTGTTTTCGGGGAAAAAATGACTGAAATCGCGAAAAAAGATCCAAAAATTGCAGTGATTACCGCTGCCATGACAGACGGCACGGGTTTAAACCAGTTTTCTGAGGAACTCCCCGCCCAGTACTACGATGTCGGCATTGCTGAAGAGCACGCGGTGGCATTTGCGGCAGGACTTGCCAAAGAGGGTTTAAAACCTTTTATCGCCATCTATTCTACTTTTCTCCAGAGGGCAGTGGATCAGATTTTTCAGGAAGTCAGCCTGCAGGAAGACATCAACCCTGTTTTTGTGATGGATCGAAGCGGTCTTTGCGGAGAAGACGGACCCACTCACCACGGAGCTTTTGATATTGCCTACACCCGTTTTTTTCCAAGAGCGGTCTTGATATCCCCAAAAGACGGTCGGGAACTTGAAAATATGATGGAATGGGCGAAAGATCAAAACAATCCAGTCTTTATCCGATTTCCGAAAGGCGGTTTTTATTCTTTTCCGGAATCCAAGGCAATTGAGTATGGAAAATCAGAAATCATCCTTGAAGAGAAAGAGGCAGAGTTTACTGTTTTTTCTTATGGTTCGCTCACAGGAGAAGCCTATTTGATGAAGGATTTTTTAAGTAAAAAATTCAACCTTGTCAATTTACGGTTTGCCAAACCGCTGGACATGGAAACTATTTTATACTTTGCACAGAAAAAACTCCCGATTATTGTGGTGGAAGAACATTCTCTGGCAGGGGGAGTAGGCGAAGCGGTGGCTTCTTTATTAATGGAGAAAGGTTTTAATAACCCTTTTTTAAGGCTTGGGCTTGAGGATTATTATTACCCTCATGGGGAAAGAAGTCTTCTTTTACAGACAGCAGGACTGGATTCCAAAAATCTTTCTGTGAAAATTGCCCGATGGCTTGCCTGATAGATCATTCTGAAATTCATCCATGGATTCAAATAATCCCCAGAAATCTTTTTTTTCATCCTGAACTGATCCGTTTTACTCACCTTGATATTCCTTTGCCCGTAGGATTGGGTGAAATGGCGCTTGCCCCCTCTTTGCTTTATTCATTGATAGAAAAACTCGATATTCAAAAAGACATGAATGTCCTTGAAGTAGGCACAGGAAACGGCTACACGGCTGCTTTACTTTCGTTTCTGGGAACAAAAGTCAAAACCATAGAGCGCAACCGTGAACTTTTAAAAAGAGCAAAGGAAAACTTTCAAAAACTTGAAATACAATTAGAATCTGAATGGATGGATGTTTATAGCCGGGATTTTGACCAGCTTCCCCTCTTTGACCGGATTTTAGTGACAGGAGGAATAGAGGGAGATTACAATTTTCTGGAAAAAAAACTCAATCCCAAAGACGGAATTTTGATTTTTCCTTTTGGAGGAGAATGGGATATTCAAAAAATAATAACGATTAGCTATCAAAACGGAATAAAAAAAATTGAAGAAGGAGCTGTCTGCCGGATCGATGGATTAAAAAAAGATTTAACCGAACGCTGATTCTTCCGAAAATTAAATTTGGGAATAATGGAAAAAGGAGGAAGCTATGCGAATCGGTGAAGGTCTTGCGCAAATCGGAAACACTTATATTGTTCCGAGATATCCCAATGCTCCTGTCAATCCAATCAGCAGTGTCGATGTCCAGCAGTTTTCGAGTATTTCCAGCATGGGGGGATTTAATTCTTTTAAAGCGATGTCTTTGAAAAATTTTTCAATGTCCAATGTCACCCTGACCATGCCGGACGGAGGAATGATTGTCGGCTATTTTATTGACTTAATGGCATAAACGGAGTAATCAATATGGAACACTTAGAAATAGAATCAGCGTATAAAGACACTGTGTCTTTATTACGGAGAACGAAAGAACTCAGTCATGTCTTAAACGAGTCATTGAAAAAAGAGACAGAAGCTTTGGAAAACGAGTTTTTACAAGCCAATAAAGGGAAACAAGTAATTTTGATTACTACTTCCGGTGAAGTGAAAGGCATTTTAGAAGAAATCAATAAGTACCGGATTGAGATCTCGGATAAGGGACAGGTTTTTTATTACAATAAAAACTCTCTCATTGGTTTTTATGCTGAGTCTTGAGAAAAGAGAAGTTTCTTGCATTCAGACTCAGGTGGAAGTTTTTCCATTTCAGGAGAAAGGAAAAAACTTTCTTCTTCCTGTCTTAATCGACAGTAAAAACCGGCTTTTGGCAGGGTATGAAAATCTCCCTGTAAAAGGAGAGGTTTCAGTGATGGTTCTTAAAGATCCGGTGGAAAATCTTTCACAGATTGTCTTGTTTCAGGAACAGCTGAATCGAAAAAAACTTTCTCTGATTGAAAAATTTTATTTTCTCTCGGGAGTTTTCAATCTCTATCCTTTGTTGGCTAAAGAAAAAATCTATTCTATCATCAATTTTCCGGTTCAAAAAAAAGAAGTTTTTGATTTCTTTGAAGGTTTTGAAAAAGAAAAACTGAAAAACCTCTTTGCACGGGGTATTTCTTCGGTGCGGGAAATGGAATATTTTTATGAGCTTAGCCAGGCGGGCTGGAGCGATATTTTTCTGGATTCAAAAAACACGGGAACCTCTTTTAAAATTGCATTGAATACAGCTTTTGAGCTTTTGAAAACAGGTAAGCTGAATCAAGAAAGACTGAAAGACTATCCTGATCTGGAATCCTATCTTTTTGAAACCCGTTATCCCGTTTTTTCAAAAGCCTTAAAATCTTATCAGGAAATAATCGGGAATCTGGATCATCCCTCATTTTTCAAACTCAAGACCATGCCTTTTTTTGAAGGGAAAAAAGTGATATTTCAAATCGAATTAAAAAACAAAAAACAGTTTGAAGAATTACTTTTTTTTCTGAATAAAAACAGGGAAAAAATCGAAGCTGTATTTCAAACCTTGGATGAGATGGATCAATAGTTTTTTTAATTTTTAGAATTTCCCTTTAGAAAATTCCTTAAATTTAAATCATACCTTTTGAGGAGTCTATCATGAAATTTCTTGATCCCACCAATGACATTGCGTTTAAGAAAATCTTCGGAGATGAAAACAGGAAAGATATTTTAATCAGTTTTTTAAACAGTCTTTTGGGTTTGAAAGAGGGGAAAAAGATTCTGGAAGTGGAGATTCAAAACCCGTATCAGGTTCCGAAGATAGCGGAGCTGAAAAATACGATTTTGGATGTAAAATGCAAGGATCAGAGAAATATCAGCTATCTGGTGGAAATGCAGGTAGCAAAACAAAACGGGTTTGAAAAACGGGTGCTTTATTACACGGCAAAAACCTATGTGAATCAGATAGAGATCGGGGAAGACTATCCGCATCTGAATCAGGTGGTATTTTTAGGGATCTTGGATTTTAATATTTTCGATTCTCCTGAATATCTGTCAAGTCATTTAATATTAAACAAAAACACCAATGAACACGCGTTAAAAGATATTTATTTCAATTTTGTAGAGCTGTCGAAGTTTGAGAAAAGCGAAAAAGAACTGGAAAGCATAGAAGATAAATGGATCTATTTTTTAAAAAATGCGAAAAATCTGGAAGTGATTCCTGAAAGCATGAAAAACGATGCATCGATTCAAAGCGCTTTTGAAAGCCTCGTAAAGTTTGGCTGGAAAAAAGAAGAACTGGAACTGTATGACACGGTCTCGATGTACCGTCAGGACGAACGAGGCAGGATAGAGCAGGCAAAGATAGATGCAAAGATAGAGGGATTGAAAGAAGGCGAAGAGATTGGAATTGAAAAAGGAAAGATGGAAGGCGAAAAACTTGGGATTGAAAAGGGAAAGATGGAAGGAAAGATCGAAACAGCCAAAAATTTTCATCGAATGGGCTTAACTATTGAACAAATTGCTCAAGGAACAGGCTTAAGTATTGAAGAAGTCAAGAAATACCTCTTGAAATAATTGGAATCTTTGTCTGTATCTATTAAATTTTTATTTACGCAATCATCCATTTTACTTTGTTTATAATATTTTTAAAATAAGGAAGCTGTTTTATGTTTCAATCAAAATCGATAAAAACAAAATATCTTTTTACAGGCATGCTGATCAGTTGTTTGTCGATTGTGCTGGTATCGGTGATTACCTATATTGTTTCATTTCGGATCACGGCTGATTTGATGGATAAAAGAATCAAAGAAATCACGCTTCGGAAAGCGGTTGAGTTTGATCACTGGTTTCAGCAGAAAAAACTGATTATTGAAACCCTGGCGCAGGATATTTCTGCCAGCGGAGATTTAAGCAAAGAGTATCTGGTAAAATTATTGAAAAATAAAATAAAGATTTATGCCAATGATATTTCAGACTTTTATGTCGGTTTTGAAGATAAAAACCGAAGGGCTTTGAGCGGTGTCGGCTGGATTCCTCCGGAAGGTTTTGATGCAACGGTGAGACCGTGGTATCGGGCGGCGGTCCAATCTGATTCGGTTGTTCTGACTGAGCCCTATGTGGACGCAATGTCGGGGACTTTGGTTGTTACGGTTGCTAAATCATTAAAAATGAACGGAAAGTTAATCGGAGTTATTTGCACGGATATTTTTATTACTGAAGTGATTAAAGTAGTCAATAGTTTTAATATCGGAGAAAACAGTTATGCTCTTCTTCTCAATGAAAAAGGTGAAATACTCGCGCACCCTTACAAAGAATTTCTTCCTACAGTCCAAGGCTTTAATCCTCCGGATGAGAAAAAATGGCCGGAATATAAAACTTTAGTCAATATTCTGATGACAAGAAAAAATAATGATGCAATCAGTATTTCTGATTATACAGGGGGAAAAACCCACTTTATCTTCAGTACGATTGACCAGAATCAATGGAAGTTTGGAATTGCCATCAGCCAGTCCGAGTATAAAAAACCGCTTCAAATCCTATATCTTGGATTCGGAATTGCTTTTCTTATCTCGATTCTGATTGGACTTGGTATTATGTATCGAATGATAAAATCCATGATTGCTCCTGTACAATCCCTGACTCAAACGGTCAGTAGTTTTTCAGAAGAAAATCTTTTGGTCAGGGCAGAGATTTCTTCGGATGATGAAATCGGTACGCTGGCGCGGGCGTTCAATACAATGGCAGATACAATTTCAAACCATAGCCGGACGCTTGAAACTAAAGTAGAGCTTCGGACTCAGCAGCTGAAAGAAAAAAATGATAAAATCATGGAAAGCTTAAGCTATGCCCGAAGACTCCAAAATGCGATTATCCCTAATCTCCAGCAGAAGCTTGGACTGGATGAAAATCAATATTTTTCGATCTGGAAGCCTCGGGACACAGTGGGCGGAGATATGTTTTGGTGTAAGACGCAAGAGAACAAAAAACTTCTGGTTGTGGCTGACTGCACTGGACACGGAGTGCCGGGCGCCTTAATGACCATGACCCTTTCATCCATCCTCGATGCGGCGGCAAGAGAAATAGGCTTGGGTTCTCCTTTGAAGATACTTGAACTGGTCAATCAAAGGCTGAAAGAAAACTTGATGGAAAATAATGATGACGCCTTGATCCGCGATGGTGCGGATGTGGCTATGCTTTTATATGATAATCAATTAAAAACCATGACTTTTGTAGGAGCTGGTATTTCTCTTTTCACGGCTGACAACGGAAAGGTAGAAGAATATAAAGGGCATAAAAACGGAATAGGATATTCATTTGGAAAGGAAATCCGGTTTGAAGAAAAAAAGATTCCTTACAAACCGGGACTAAAATACTATATTACGACAGACGGATTTTTGGATCAGAATAAAGATCCGAAAAAAGGCGGTTTTGGGAAAGAGGGATTGATAAAACTGATTGAAAAGATATTTTCTATGAGCATGAAAGATCAGAAAAAGGTTTTTGAAAATGAAATTGATCTGAGACTTGAAAAGGTTTCTCAAAGGGATGATATTACAATTATCGGGATTGAAATAATTTAGAAAATAAAGCTGATTCAGAATAAAAACGGAGGGTCGGGATGGAAAATCTTTTAAAACTGAAAGAAAATTTTACCAAACAGGGAATCTTGATGAGTTTTAATGGTTCTTTTAGCCACAGCATTATTGAAGAGATCGGGAGCGCAATCAGAAAATACCTTGAAGCCGAGCAGCTGGAAAGAGGGGTGATTTCAGATGTGTTTTCTGTTTATATTGAGCAGACTCAGAATATACGCAATTATTTTAAGAAAAAAGAGACAATAACAGGCGAATACAGTAAGGCAATTGTGACTATTGCTCAAAAAGACGGGCATTATAGGATCAGCTCGGGAAACACTATTTTAAAAGAAGATGTCGCTTCGCTTTCAGCACATATTGACAGACTGAACTCTCTGGATAAAACCCAGCTGAAAGCGCTTTATAAAGAACAGTTGAGAAAACCTATTGATCCGGATTCAAACAGTGCCGGGCTTGGTCTGATTGATATTGCCCGTAAAGCGGCTTTAAAGCTTGAATACCAATTTCAAAACCAGGATGATGAATTTGATTTTTTTAATCTGTTTGTAACTGTTAAAGGAGTTTGATAATGATAGATATTCAGCCAACTGCTACCTCTCCCAGAGTCTATTTTAAAGAACATACTCTGTCTATTGAAGGAGAGTCGTATCCTGAAAATTCATTTGCTTTTTACAAGCCTTTATTGGAATGGTTTGCAAGCGAATTCCCTCAATGGGACAAATTTGAACTTCATTTAAGAATCAACTATATGAATTCTTCCAGCGTGAAATGTCTTCTCGATATTCTGAATATTCTTGAAAAGGCTCATCAGAGCGGAAAAACAATCAAAGTTATATGGTTTTATGAAAAAGACAACAACCGGTCTTTTGAATTGGCAGAGGAGTTTCAAGAAGATTTGGAACTGCCTTTTGAAATATCCGCGGAGTAAAAGACAAGGACTTTATCAATGAAAAATAAAGAAAAAAATCCCCTATTGGATTTTATTTCCAATTTATTGCCGGAACTTGAAAAAGATGAAACAAAAATGGGAAAAGATTTTTATAAAACGGCAAAAGCGTATATGGAATTGTCGAAACAATTTTATAAAGTCCTCACTATTACAGATAAACATCAAAAAGATGTAATTGATATCACTCATGAACTTGAACTTTCAAAAGAAGAGTTGAAAAAAGCAAAAGAAGCGGCAGAAAAGGCCAATCAGGCTAAAAGTGAATTTCTTGCCAATATGAGCCATGAGATCCGTACGCCTTTAAACAGCGTGATAGGATTTTCTGATTTACTAAAAAACACTTCACTGGATATTCTTCAAAAACAGTATATTGAAAATATCAATAATTCAGCGCATTCATTACTTGGAATCATTAATGATGTATTGGATTTTTCAAAAATCGAGGCAGGAAAACTTGATCTGGAGCTGATCAGGGGAGATATTGTTGAAATTGCCGAAAACTCTATGGATATCTTAAAATTCAGCGCATTGAAAAAAGAACTGGAGCTTTTATTAAATATTCAGCCCGATTTACCCCGTTTTGCGCTGATAGATCCGGTGCGGCTGAAACAAATTCTGGTCAATCTATTGAGCAACTCAGTCAAGTTTACGGAAAAGGGAGAAGTAGAGCTGAAAATCTCTTTTGAGAAAATAGATGCAAAAGAAGGGATTTTTACTTTTTCAATTCGGGATACGGGAATTGGAATTACAGATGAACAAAAGGGAAGGCTTTTTCAAGCTTTTTCACAGGCGGATAGTACCACCACCCGAAAATATGGCGGGACAGGGCTTGGGCTTGTGATTTCCAATATGCTGGTTGGAAAAATGGGCGGGGCGATTGAGATGGAAAGTGTGCCTGGAAAAGGTTCTGTTTTTTCTTTTTCAATCAAGACAGGTTATTCATGTGTGGAAGAAGTCTTTCATGAGAATGTGAAAAAAATAAAAAAAGTGGTGGTGGTGGATGACAATGAAAACAGCCGGATCATTCTTGAGCATAATTTTAAACACTGGGGAATTGAATATATCGGATTTGATAATGGGATTGAAGCGTTAAAATATATTGAAAAAGAAAATTGTCCGGATGTTGTTTTGGTGGATTATCATATGCCTTATCAAGACGGACTGGAGACAGTCAGGATTATCAGGGAAGAGCTTGGATTAACTGCGCTTCATCTTCCGGTTCTTCTTTTACACAGTTCCTCAGATGATGAAAAAATTCGTGATGAATGTAAAAGACTTGAAGTGAAATTCAATCTGGTTAAACCGGTGAAGGCAAGGGAACTGTATCAGTTTTTAAAAAATATCCATAATGAAGAAATAGCCCGGAATCCAAGCGAAGAACAAGTGAATAATAGGGTGAAAAGTGAAAAACAATTTACGATACTGATTGCTGAAGATATAGCAATCAATATGGTATTGCTCAAGACTTTAATCTATCGGCTTGTTCCGGGAGTGAAAATTATTGAAGCTGAAAATGGAAAAGAAGCAATCGATGCTCTTTTGAATCAAAAGATTGATCTTGTCTTGATGGATGTGCAGATGCCGGAAGTTGATGGATTAGAGGCTGCCAGGCAGATACGGGAAAAAGAAAAAATAACAAATAGACATGTTCCGATTATAGCTCTTACCGCTGGAGCGTTAAAAAGCGAAAGGGAAAAAGCTTTTTCAGCCGGCATGGATGATTTTATTACCAAGCCGATTGATAAAAAACAGCTTGAAGAAGTGATCAAAAAACATCTTTTGCCTTATAATTGAGTCCATTCATTTTGTTCAGATTTCGACTTCTTTTATCTTTATAATCAATAAAATACAAATTTTCTTTTTATCATCAGTTTATTCCACGGCGCTTGTGCTAAGCGAAGCCGAAATGACGCCGAACGGAGGGGTAAAGAAATACTAAAATGAAAATAAAATTCAAGCCTTGAATAAAAAAAATTTTGAAAAATTTGAAAAGATTTTAAATAAGTCTTTCTTTTCCATCGCTTTCTCTTTTCTCATGATAAACCTTTCTTGTATCAGCTATCGGAAATGATTAAATTTAAATTTCAAAATTTTTTATAAAGAGAGAACGGTATGGAAGAGAAAAGCTATAAAGACTCACTGAATCTGCCGAAAACCAGTTTTTCAATGAAGGCAAATCTGGCTCAAAGAGAACCTGAGTTTATCAAAAAATGGGAAAAAGAAGAACTCTATTCAAAAATTAACGCTTCCAGAAAAGACAAACCGTATTTTATTCTCCATGACGGACCGCCTTACGCAAACGGACATATCCATGTAGGGCACGCTCTCAATAAAACATTAAAAGATATTATTGTAAAGTCAAAGACGATGGAAGGGTTTCAGTCTCCTTATATACCCGGCTGGGACTGCCACGGACTTCCGATTGAGCATCAGGTCATGAAAAATCTGGGTGAAAAGGCAAAATCTCTTCCCCTCGATGTGATCCGTAAAGAATGCCGCAAATATGCGGGAAAATTTATTGATATTCAGAAAAACGATTTTAAAAGGCTGGGCGTTTTTGGAGATTTCAGCAACCCTTATCTGACCATGAGCTTAGATTATGAAGCCGATATTTTAATGGCTTTGAAACTTCTGATCGAAAACGGGTTTGTCTATAAAGGACTTAAGCCGGTTTACTGGTGCGGGCACTGCCATACGGCGCTTGCCGATGCGGAAGTGGAATACTACGACCATAAAAGCCCTGCGGTTTATGTGAAATTTGCGGTGAAAAAAGCTCCTTTTGCCATGGAAAAAGAGACTTTTGTGGTGATCTGGACCACTACTCCATGGACACTGCCTGCCAATGTAGCTGTTTCTTTTCATCCTGAGTTCCAGTATTCGCTTGTGGAATTCGAGAATGAACTTTATATCATTGCCAAGGAACTGGTGGAAACTGTTTCTATCAAAACAGGAAAACAGTTTACTGAAAAAATAATTCTCACTAAAAATGAGCTTGAAAAAATAGAAATTGCTCATCCTTTCTTAGAAAACAGAAAGGTTTTACCGGTTTTTGGAACCCATGTCACCTTAGAAACAGGAACAGGAGCAGTTCATACAGCGCCCGGGCACGGTCAGGATGACTATGAAGTGGGGCTTGCCTACAATCTTCCGATTATCTCGCCCGTCAACCATGAGGCGAAGTTTACCGAAGAAGGCG